>PMOF01000212.1 GCA_003162495.1 Acidobacteriaceae bacterium | reverse complement strand
AGTTGGCCGCGCATCATGAGTGTGAGTGCAGGAATTGTGTTGCAGTGGCGGGACGTGGCGGGGGTGGGCAGGATTCGGCGGGATTTGCGCGGGTGAACTGCGCTTTTCCACAGCGCGGCGGCGATGTGCGCGTGCAGGAATTAGATTAGAGTGGTCGAGCGATTTGAGACAGTGGCGGCGCGCAAGTCGTTTATTTTCTATTCCCCTGAGAGGCTATAGTCCACACTGGTCCACATTGTGATAAAGCCAACAAGTAGGCCAATCTCCTAATTATGGAAATCTAGCAATCGCCGCGCACCATAAGGACAACACTAACTTCGCCCGACCTGAAAACAGGGCCGCAAATAGACCCCAAAACAACCCAACCTTAAATCTACATAAAACCATAGAACATCGCCGCCGCCGGGCGATTTTAGACCAGCTGCGAGGGTGAAAATTGAGGTCCAAAACCGCCCACGATCAGCCACATAATTAAGCCCCCAAATTCGCTCCGCCTTCTGGCGCTTTAGTCATCTCTGACTGGGTGCGCTTTTACTGCGTGCCGCCAACCCAATTGCTGACCTTTGTGGCGTTCGAGCCCAAGGCCGCGAACCCCGCGTACTGCCCGGTTATCAGGTAGACCGTGTCGCTCCACGTCCCGAGCACCGTGCCGTTTTTCGTCACCGTCAAATTAACCGGACTTGTGCCCGTAGCCTGGATCAGCACAGTGTCTCCCACGGTGGGAGTGTAACTCCACGAGGTCATAAGGTGCCACGATCCGGTCTTGCGGGCGTACAGCTTCAAAGATCCGCCATTCATAAAGGCGGCGTACATGCTGTCTCCGTTGGTGGCCATAGGCGTGTAGCGGATCACTGGACCAAGCCAATTATCAAGGCCTCCGACCGTGATTTGAGAATAAGGATTAGCTCCGAGTGCTGAAGTCCAAATCGATATATTCCAGAAAGAAGTTGAGGACGCAAGAGCCGGCACAGCTTCACCGCCGGAGATAATCCATCCGCCTCCGGCCTCGTCGCTAGTCCACGGAAACCACCAATTGACTCCTAACCACCCTGCGTTGGCGCGCGTGAAGTTATCAGCGGGGATTGCTGAGAAGCTAGGCAAGCTGCCGCCGGCCCATGCGCCCACCGTTGCCGTAGGCACGGTATTGAAGTCCACCACGCCGAAGCCGGGAAAGCCACCAATGTAGTTATAGGCCGTGTCGAGAGTGGCGATGTTGATCACACCGTTGACCTGGCCCCAAAAGAAGACCGGGCCGATCCCCGCTACGTCAAGCTCAACAGTGTTACCCGCCGCCGGGGCAACGGTCCCCTGCGGTGTGGCAAAGTCGGATGGGGTAGGATTGACCACACCAAGGGCATAACTACTAGAGTATCCGCCATAAGCATCGTTGTAAGTGCTCTGCCCGCTGGAACGCACCACGAGCGTGTCATAGCCCACCGGCGAGGCTGTCACATTGCCGTAAATGATACGGCTAAATTGGTTGTTATTAAAGGTTCCGGCTGTATAAGAGGACATGCTGCCGTGGCCGCAGCCGCCGCCTGATGACATCCCCATGTCGCTTACCACGGTGAGATTGCAACCGGAGCCGATCACCTGCGACCAATTAGCGCCGAGCGGGCCGTTGGCCTGGATCAGCGTGTCGGTGTAGGTGTTCAACGCCCCGGCGGCGATGGTCCCCTGCCAAGACGCAACCGGCGACGACGTTCCCCCTAAAGTGGCCGTGGCCCGGATATACTCCGATGTCACCACATTGATCTGCGTGGTATACGCGGTGCCTGGGGTGCAAGTGTTGGTGGTGTCGGTGCAATAGCTGATTGTGGCCCCGCCCACGCTATCGCTGATTGACACCCGGTTTGAGTCACCCGTGTACGGGGACGGCGGCGTGAAGGTGGGGGAAAGTACGGTTGAGATGGTGCCCTGCCAAGACGCGGTGGAGCTGATGGTCAGGCCGCCCGCTGTGGCCGTGGCCCGGATATAACCGGTTGCGGACACCACAACCGGGACTGTGTACGCGGTGCCGGGGGTGCAGGTGTTGGTGGTGTCCGTGCAATAGCTGATCGCGGCCCCAGAGGTTGCATCGCTGATCGTGACAGACAGTCCACCACCCGCGTACGGAGATGTTGGGGAGAAAGTCGGCAGCGCCGTTTGAGTCCCGGAGATGGTTCCCTGCCAAGACGCCACGGAGCTGAGCGCGAAGCCGCTGCCTCCGTTAGCCACGGCGCGGAGGTATTCGCTCGATGTCACTCCGAGCGCCCCGGTATACGTTTGGCTTGGTGTGCATGTGTTCGTGGTGTCCGCACAAAAGAAGATGGCCGCCCCGGTGGTGGTGTCGCTGATAGTCACGCTGGCCGGGCCGCCCGAGTATGGTGAGCCGGGGGTGAACGTGGGCGTGGCTGTGGGACTGCTGCCGCCGCCGCCGCCGCCCGTGCCGCAAGCGGCGCCCGCGTCTGAAACGTGGGTTGAATCGGCCCAATTGGTACAGTGGCCGGGCGTAATTGGGCCGGTTATCCCTACCGGCCCCACCTGCAATAGATTCCCTACCGGGCCGGCCGGTGGGACGTAGCCGTCGAAGCTCCACAAAGTTCCGAACGGCTGCACGCATTTTAGAGGAGGCGATGTCCAGCGCGTGACAGTGTCCTGAAAGACAACCACGTAACAAAATATGGCTGGGTTGGAGAGGGCCGTGTTCACAGTCGTGCAAGTGCCGCCGTTGGAGTTGGTGGTGATGGCGCCATCTGCTATCAGACAAACGGCTGAAGTCGGAACCATCAGGCCGCCGCCAAAGATGCTGGAAAAGAGCCGGTTGCCGTTCAAATCCGTGGGCGAGAAAGTTACCCTGCCGGCCTTGATCCGCGTCGCGCCATCTCCGCCGACGAGGGTTGTGGCCAGGATCGTGGTGGTGGTCTGCGCGCGGAGGCCGCCCGCCAGGCAGAGAAAGAGAGCGGCGGCGCACAATCGCTTCACAGGAGGCCTACTTGCGCGACGGCGATGGCCGCCCAAGTTGTGCTGGCGGGAGTCGCGGGCAGTATGAAGGCGCCGAACCCGGCGAAGGCTCCGATGCGCTGGCCTTCTGTGGTGTAGAAATAGGCCGCGTACTGCGCCGAGGGATTGTCGAGAGAGTCTGTGGTCGACTCCAGCGTGCAGCCGGCGATCGCAAGCGTTGTGCCGCTCAGCGTGCAGGCCACTGCCTGGAAGAAGTTATCGCTCAGCGCGACATCTTCGCTGGGCACACCGGCGGCGATCACGCTGTTGTCGGCCGCGGTAAAGCTCTCCAGCGCGTAGATGCGCAGTTGGACGTCGCTACTGAGATCCCAGTTGGGAAGGTTGACGGAGGCGATTGTGATCGAGGCCATGCTGCACTCGATCTTCACGCGCGCGCGGGCCGCGGTTAGTGTGCGGCGGCGACCGCGCGCTCTCTGGCGAGTTCCTTATCCCGCGTCGCGTCGAGGAAGCGCACAAAGGAGCTGCGCGAGATGCGCCACGCTGATTCGCGGATCAACTGATAGGCGTCGAAGCGGCCTTCCTCGATCAGATTGACCAGCGGGCGGCGGTCCTCGTGGCCCAGGGCGCGCAGAGCCTCGGCCGAGTAGATGGTGTCGCTCAGCGGGAAGGGGAGCAGATCCTCGTCGCGGTGGCGGAACATCGGGTGGTCGAGCTTGGGGCGCCGGTCGTCGATGCCAGCGTGGGCGCGCAGCCCGTCGCAGAAGCGCACGATCGAGGAGTAGAGTACGCGCTTGCGGGCCTGGAACCGGTAGCTCACCAGCACCAGCAGCGCGCGGCCGCCCTTGTCCTCAAGCTCAGCCAGCCGGTAGACGGTGGACACGGAGACGCCGAGGATGCGCGCCGCCCGCGCCACGTTGACATACTCCTTCTCCGCGAAAGGCAAAATAAACTGGTCGGCCGCGTCCAGGTTCGGGTGTCGGTTCATTCGGCGCTCCTTTCGGGGGGCAACAAGCCGGGCTCGATACGCAGCTTGCGCAGAAAGTCAGCGTCGGTCTCGGCCGACGCCGCAGGACGGTGGGCCTCATGTGCCGCCTCACAAACGCGGCCGTTAAAGAAGAGCTGCAAAGTCAGGGCGCGCACGTTGACGCCCAGATATTCAAACGCTTCGAGCGCCTCCGACACCGCATCGCTTTGCGAGGTCGCGTCCACAATGGCTCGAACGAGTTGCCGCATCGCGTCTCTGTGCGTCATGCGGGACCTGCTGTCTGGGGCTGTGAGGCTTTCTTCCAGGCGCCTTTGGATTGCGCGATGCGCTTCAGCGCCCAATACACCTTGTTGGCATCGGCCGCGGTGCGCACCTGCTTGTCGGCGCGCTTGGCGAGCGGGCTGCGGCTGGAAGCGAGGAAAGTGCGGAACTGATCTTCGGTCCAAGCGAGCTGGTCGAGGACATGCCGGACGCGCGCCAGATCGGCGCTGGTGGCGAGCTGCGGCGCGGCGGCGAACTCCGCACCGTCTTTGCGGCCGTCCATGCCGGCGCGGCGCGCCTGGTCGCGATCAGGGCGATTCTTGAGCGGGGCCTTCACGCCCAACGTCCCTTGCAGGCCGTTGATCAGGAAGCCGGCGTCGTCGATGGAGAGGTTGCTGAAACTCGACACCGGCTTGCGCAGCCGCTCAGTGGCCCAGCGCAGGCGCGACTCGCGATCGAGGCCCACGCCGATCTCGTGGCGCGCGAGTTGGCTGTACAAAGTTTGCAGCCGGCCGAGTTGGAGTTTCGTGATCTGCATCGTGGAGCTACCCACTCTTACTCTTCGTCTCTGTCCATCTGTTTAAAGAACCAATCACAATCATCCTGCTCGCAGACCCAGTAAGTGCCCATGCCGCCATACGCCAGCCCATAGCCGGGATCGTCCGTGATCTCATGGAGACATTTTGGGCAAAATATGCGGTCGC
This sequence comes from Acidobacteriaceae bacterium, assembly GCA_003162495.1. Classification (GTDB taxonomy): domain Bacteria; phylum Acidobacteriota; class Terriglobia; order Terriglobales; family Acidobacteriaceae; genus Telmatobacter. The sequence goes on along the minus strand of PMOF01000212.1, from coordinate 38,232 downwards.
CATGCCCGAAGAATGGTTCACCTTTAGTTGGCCCCGAGTGCGAGAGGTCTAAAGCCCAGTCGTCTCCGCACATAGGGCCGTCGTGTTTGATTGCTTCGGTCATTTACCCCCCATGGACGGCGCGCAGCGGCCATGGCACGCGCAGGCGCATCGCAGTGAGGAGCAGCTGGCGCAGCCGCGGGCATGCGCGCCGCGCTTGCAGGCGCTCGACAGGTGACCAGCCGAGGGCTGGAGCTTGTCGGCGATGCGGTCAGGGCGCGCGCGCGTTGTCGCCGCGATCTCGCCCAGCGTGCGGGTCACCTCAATGACCGGCGGCCGGCTGCCCTTGGGCCTGGAGACGAAGAATCTCACGCCAGCCTCGCCTTCTGCGCCGCCTGAATCGCAAGGGTCAGCGGCGAGCATGAGGCAACCGGTTTGGGCTGCGGCCGCGGGCCGCGCTTGCGGGCGGTGAGCACCTTGAGGCGGTCCAGCAGGATGGCTGGATAGGCGTCCGCTTTGCTGATCATGGCGTCGGCGTTGAGCAGCGGGGGCGCCTCGCGCAGCGCGCCGGTGAGCACCGCCGAGGGGGTGTATGCGGCGCGGGCCTGATCGAGTAACGCCACGAGGCCGTGGAAGGGCAGCTCGCACAGCAGCAGGTCCCAGGGCTGCGCGCGGAGCTGCGCGACGGCCTCGGCCGCGTCCGGCGCGATCACAGCGACGAAGGAGTGAGTCTCCAACACGTACTTCAATATCGAGGCGCGCTCCTCGTGGCAGGCCGCCAGCAAGATTCTTTTCTTCGGTCTCATAGTGTTGCTACCTTCTCCCTTTCCAGTTTTTCCATGTCCGCGNNCGATCGCTAGCGACTCGGTGAGCGTTGCCTCCACGCCTTCCAATTGCGCCACCGCCAGCTTGGCTTTGAGCGCGGCGAGCAGATAGGACCGGGCGCGGCCTCCGGCTTTCCAGGCGTAGTAGGTCTCCCATACGCGCGCCTTGAGCGGGGCGGCCAACATGTCCCAGTGCTTGCCGCACATCAGCATCCCGACCTTGATCCGGGTCGCGCAGCCGGCGGCATAGCAGCTTTTGAATTCAATGGCGGCCATTCAGCTCACCGTCCCTTCGCAGGGAATGCCTGCGCGCAGTTTCTTCAACTCTTCAAGCGCGGCCAGTGTTTCGACCTCGACTTGGCGTCCGTAGGCGGATCGATTGCTCCGGGCCGCGCCCAGGGTGTGATACCGAATCAGTTCGTCGAGGGCTTTGTCGGTCAGGTTCACGCTGATTCCTTTCCGGCTCTGAGTTCGATCGACACCTGGCCGAGCAGCGCAGACATGTCCGCGTCGTTGCGGATGATGGCCGCGCGGCTGAGCAGCGCCACAGCCTCTTTCACGTAGTCGGCCGAGTAGCGCACCCGCTCGTCGGCGCTGACGGCGAAAAAGTAGCCGCCAGTCTCGCTGTCGCGGCTGGCGACGATGGGCAGCCGGAAGCCCATCACCAGCTCGCGCACGTCGGCCTTGATGCTGCGCGGGTTCCCACCGAGCGTGACCATCAGATCCTCGATCGTGCGCGCCTGCAGGCGCCCCTGGCGGCCGCGCAGGCATTCCAGCAATTTGCGCTGGCTCTCGCTCAGCTCCCACGGCCCGCGGCCGATGAGCGCCTCGTGGATGCGCAGCTCGTTGTCCGCGACCGCATCGCGGCGCATCTCGGCGTCCGAGCGCAACTCGAAGAGAGTATTCATCGGGCCTCCCTTTTCAGGTAGCCGACGATCTCGGCGCCTTCGATTACCCAGCGCGGGGAGATGTTGTAGCGCTTTCCATCCGCCGAAAAGCAAACGCGCTCGGCCGGTACAAGCCGCCCAATCAGCCACACGTTGATTCCGTAGAGGCCCATCCAGAGGCGCTTCATGCGATGGCCGCCTTGTCTTCATTGCCCGGAAAGAGCTTCTGCTGGGGCGGCGTCTGCCCTTTGTGCTCGGGGCAATAGTCCGTGTCCGCGCCAATATGGGCAGAGCAGCCGTCGCACATCGGGGCGTCGCAGGTCTTGCCGCGCTTGCTGATCGGGAAGTCGCAGAGCTTCTTGGCCAGCCGCAGGCGGCAGAAGCGGCAGACCTTCATCGAGGTGCCGCAAACGAAGGCCAGCACCGGGCCGTTTTTGGTGTCCAGTTCAACGCAGGGCATCGGGCGACTCCTTTGCGGCTTGCTCGGCCTTGCGGGATTCTTGTACCCGCTNNCGCAGCGCAGCAGCCGGGCGCCGAGGATCAGGGCCGCAGCGCGCTGCTCGACCAGATCGGCGAGTACCAGGGCGTCTTCCGGGGCCTGGTGGGGGAACTTGCGGATGCGCGCGATCTGCGGGAAGACGATATCCAGCGTGTGCAGCTTGCGCGAGACGTTGGAGAGCGCGGAGTCGAGCGCGGTGTTGGGGGGCTGCAATCGGTCTCTGAATTCAGCGTTCATAGCCATCCTCCTTGATTCCCATTCGCTTCATCTCCAGGTGACGCCGCCAGCGCATCCACTTGCACGCCATCACGATGGCGTGGAAATAAAGCCACGCGCCCAGCGCCCATGGCGCGGCCGCCCAAAAGGCCCGTTCGATCAGCGCCCAAGCAGTCATAACTGGCCGCCTTTCTCGACGGTAGCGAAGGCGAGGCGCGCGCAATTGGCGCACAGGTCCCGGCTATCCCAGCGCTTCCATCCTTGTGCCCTGGCGAGCCTCCGGACCTCTCCGAAAGTGAGAATCGCCGCGTCGAAAAAGGCTTCGCCCTCGTCGACGAAGACCCCGCGGCACTTGTCGCAGTGAAGCTGAAAAGAAGACTCGATCATCGCTGGCCGCCTTTCCGCGGCGCTTGCTTAGAGAATTGGATAGAAAGAGTCTTGGCGTGCAAGTTCGCTTCGAGGAGATCGAGCAAAAGTGCAGAGACGTGATAGAGACTGGCCGCAGGGTTGCGCGCGCCGTTGAGCGACTTAAGATCGCTTGAGCGGGTTGCGGCGGCATAGAGCGCCTTATCGATTAGTTCGATTCGTTTGCGAACGGACATGGGCATCAGCGGCCGCCTTTGCGCTGCGCCTTGCGGCGGTTGCTGCGCGATCGCAACGAGGCATCCTTGTGGCCACGCGTTTTTTTTCAGCGAGCGCCACTCAGGGTAGTGGCGCTCCGATTGGGCGCGGACGGCGGCCATGGAGGCCAGCACGGCGCGTGTGTTGGAACCGTTCATTTGCTCTCCTTCGCTGCCTTCTTCGCCGGCTTGGCCGGGTCGGCGAGCGTGACGCGCAGTGACGGCTTCTTGGCCTTCACGCCGATGCAGCGGCCCCAGAGATTCAGCACCTTCTCACTGAGCCGCTTGGGCAGGCTCTCGGATTTAAATAGAGCCTCGGCGCCCTCGATGACTTCCCACTTCTTCCGCTCCGCGAAGAGCTTATGAAAGAACGGGCCATAGCCGTTCACGTAGAGCGCGTCTTTAAGCGTCTCCACGCGGCTATCGTCGATGGTCAACGTGTCGGCCTTGGTGACCGTGAACTCAGAGAGCTTGCCCGTCAGGCGGCGCGACTTCTCGGCGCGGGGCACCACCACGCCCCAGGCATTGACCAGGGCGATGGCCGTCTCTTCGAGCCCCGCGACGAGTTCCCTCTGCGCCGCCAGGCTGAGCCTCGCGACGTTATAACGTTCGGCCAGCTCGTCGAGGCCTTCCGGCGTGGGCCGGGCCTGGCGCGCAAAGAAACTTTCGAGGGTTGCCTCTCCGGGCAGGCGGTCGGCGGCGGAGCGCTCGCACTGCGCCACCGTATTGGTCAGGTTGTCGATCATGTCTATCCGGTTCGCGGTCTGGGTCATGCGGTCACACTTTCATCGGGTGCGTTGAAAACACTGTTGAGTTCGTCGAGCCATTGGCCGAGCCGCTTGTGCGCGCACTCCTGGCCGCAGAGGTCCTTGTAGATGAAGTCCGGGTTGCGCGGATGTTCCGTGGCCTCGGCCGGCTGGAAGATGATTCCCTCAAAGCCTGGCCGTGTGACCTCGACCAGCCAGTGGTTGGTCTCCTGCTTTTGCCGCAGGCACAGGTCGCAGGCGATGGTGTTGACATCCATCAGCGGCCCCCCAGCACATGCGCGGCCGCGCCGCCGGGCAGGAACGCCAGGCCGATCTCAAACGCCAGATAAAGCGCGGTCGCGATCACGGAAAAATTGAGGATGCGGGTGGCCACCACGCCCGCGCGCAGGAGCCAGTCGGTGCAGTGGCGCACCTGAGCATCGGTGGGCGTCCAGTTCGTCAGCGCGAGCCACAGGCTCTGGACAGGATCGGTTGCCGGGATTGTTTCCGGGTAAGGATTGTGGAGCGGATCATCCTCCAGCATGCGGCGCAGCGATTCGGGGATCTGCGATTTCGGAGTCATATATTTCTCAGTCATGCGATGGCCTCGACTTTCTCGTTCGCCGGCGGCCGAGCTTCTTCCATGGCCGCGCGCGCGTCTTCAATGGCAAAGAACAAATTGCGTGCGGAGATGTAGCGAAAGGTCTTCTTGTTGCGCACCGCTTCAACGGTGGCATCGGCCACGGTCTGGGCCACGTCGCTCGGATGCATCGCGCCCAGCTCCGCGCTCAGGATGCGCCCCGCCTCGGCCGCGCTCAGGCCCATAAGCATGTGGCTGCGCCGCAGGCGCGAGCGCCACTGCTCCATACGCCAATCGCGCAGCCGCATCGACAAGTCATGGCTGCCGCCCAGCACCACGCCGAAATAAGGCGGCGTGTCGAGGAGCTGGCGCAAGACTTCCAATCCGTTCAGTCCCAGGTGCTGCGCCTCATCCACAATCAGCAGCGCGCGCTGGCCGCCCAGGAAGAAGCGCAGCTTGCGCAGCAATTGATCAATAGTCCCGCGGTTGGGTATGCCGGCCTCGGTGCACGCCTCGGTCAGGAACGCCTGCGGCGCGTGATCGACGCGGGCATAGACATACACAGCGCGGCCCTGCCTGGATGCTTCGATCTCCGCGGCCACGCGGCGGAAGGTGTAAGTCTTCTGCGTTCCCGGCGGCCCGTCGACCAGGAAGGCAGTCCCCTTGCGCAGCGCGGCCAGCATCGAGCGGCGCACCGCCTCATATTCGGCTGTGGGGTGGTGATTCACGGGCGCGGCCGGCTGGCTCTCAATCTCGTGCCGGTCGATCGCGGCTTTGATGGCCGCGCGGACGATTAGAGTGTTGCTGTCGCAACTGTGATGCCGGTCGTAGTTGCCGGCGATCCAGACGCGGAAGGAGTTGACGTTGATGCCGGCGAGGTCAGCAAGTTCGCTATACGTGAGGCCGGCGCGCAGAGCGAAGGCGCGGGCACGGCGAATCATCTCCACGTCGCTGGGCAGCCCCAGCGCCTGCAGGCGCGTTTTCTTATTCAGAGCGATCGGCACGGTTCCTCCGCAAAATCTCTGTAAGCCGGTCGGCAGCTTCGCCGGGGACCAGCGTGTTCTTGGGCTCGGTGTCATCGGCGGCGCCCCCGTCTGAAGAAAGCCGCGGCCGCCGCTGGGTGATCAGGTCAGCGCCCGTCTCCCCGGCAGAGAGCTGCAGGCGCTCGGCCATGGCTTCGAGCGGCGAGCGCGCGCCGTTGGCGCGGGCCGCGCGGGTAATCACTTCGATGGCTTGCTTATTCCCTTTTTCCAGACGCCGCCGCGTGGCCATGGAGTCGGCGATCTGGTTTTGCGTGCGCTTGTCATACGGCGCAAAGCGGGTCAGCGTCTCCGCCTGCAGCCAGGCCAGGAACACGCCGTCGCGGTCGAGCGCGGCCACGTTGTCGAGATCGGCCGTGTCGTAGGCCACCAGGATCTCGCGCTCGTTCTCCGCGTGCATCATCGCCCAGCCTTCCTGGTCGACGGGCACGTAGCGGCGTTTGTTGAGCGTGACCGCGCACTCGCGCACCAGGCGCGATTGCCGCTCGGCCATAAGCAGCGCCAGCGCGCCATATTCAGGAACCGGCTTCTGATCGGGGTTGAGGTTGGCTTCGAAGATCTGCCGCGGCGTCGCGCCGTCCATGCCTTCGCCCTCGTGCGCCGTGTCGGCATATTCCTCCAGCCACGCCAGGCAGCCGAGAATGAAGCGGCTGGCCAGCGGATGCTTGCTGTCTTGAACTCGCCCCGCTTTCATCAGGCTGCGGTGCCGCATCATGGCCGTCTCTGTGGATTCATGCCGCGTGAGGGGGCTGCCCGAGGTGTAAGTCGGCCAGCATTTATCGAAGCGCTCGTGGACGGTGCGGAAGGCCCGCTCTACGCATTTCGATTGCGGGTGGTGTGGCAGACAGTGAGTAACAGCGATGCCGAGCCGAGCGAGGAAACCACTCGCCGCGATGGAATCAAGCTCGGCCGCCCACCAGCCCAAGGGAACCAGCGGCGCTTGGTGTTCGAGTGACGCCTGAGCCACGCAGCCCGGTCGCGCTCCACGCGCCACCTTGCGGTAGTCCTTGCCGTTGTCAACATAAATGCCCTCCGGTGGTCCGTATTTGAGAATCCCCCTGCGCATGCATGCGGCGATGGCCCGCGAGCTGCCTTCCCAGCACCAGCTCGCGCCCACGAACATCCGCGAGCGGTAGTCGAGCGCGGCCGAGAAGCGAATCCTGACCGGCGCGCCCAACTCGGCATCGTCAAAGCAGTCGTTCGAAACTTCCGCGTCGTGGATCATGTGATCCAGGACCCAGACTTGATTGGCGTAGACATCGGTAAATCCGCGCTTGAGATAGGGCGCCATGCGCTCGCGGTAGGCCTTGCGGCCGAGGCGCGCGTAGACGGTGAGCGAGGGCGGCATGGACCGGAGCCAGGCGCGCACCGTTTCGCGGCTGGGCAGATCCTGGTCTGGGATCTCCAGCAGCGCCGCGTCGCGCAAGATCGCCTCGTGAGCCACAGCGACCGAGGCGCGGCATTCGAGAAAAAGGTAAGCCGCCAGCCACGCGGCTTTGGGATGGGCGTCGAAGAAGCGGCTCGTTCCCTTATCACTGCGCTGCCGATCGGCCAGTGCGGGCAGGCCGCCGCTCTTGTAGGCGCGCAGCCAGTTGTAGAGCGTGCCGGCGCTCACGCCGCTGGTCTCGCTGGCGTACGCAACCATCCGCGAGAAGCTGGTCACCGGCGTGCCGTCCTGCAGCCGCAGCATGCCGTAGCGGGTGTGGTTGGCCTGGTAGTCAAGGATCGGCTGCAAGGTGGCCAGGCGCGTGTCAGCCTGGGCCTGAGACTCCGGAGTGGTCAAGGCTACCCTTTGCGGCCGCGCGGCCGCGTGACCGGCCTGCGCGGGAAGAACCAGTGCTAGTTGCGTGCTCACAGGCCACGCTCCCGGCGAATTTTGTACGTTTTGTACAAATTCAGGTAAATGGCGGCAAGCACCAGCGTGCTCAGCACGGCCACCGTGGCCGCGCCGGGGAAGGTGCAGAGCAGGAAGCAGAGGGCGCTCATAGGTCCATCCCCTGCAGGCGCTTTTCGAGCAGCGCCACCTTTTCGCTGGCCCGCTTCTGGCGCAGGTATTCGCGGCCCAGGCTGAGCAGCTCCAGCTCCGCGTTGTCGATAACGTGAAAGCCGGCCAGCTCGACGCGGCAGAACAAGAGGCGCGTATCGCCCACCGCGGCGCAGAAGGCGCGGTCCCAGGCTCCCGGCCAGCGGTGCTGTTCTTTGGTTTCCGAGGTGAAAGCGGTGATCATGCGCGCCGTCACCGGCCGCGCCAGGCTGCGCGCCATCTCCTCGGCGATCTGCTCCCTGCTCTTGCCGCTGCGCTTGATGGCTTCGGAGATGACTTCGCGCACGAGCGCTTCATCGTTGAGGCCGCCAGGGACGGCGTTGTTGGAGGAATTATCTGGAAAGAGAGCCATCGACATCGGGACCGGCGCGGTGTCAGGCTTTTGAAATGCTGGCTTCTCCCTCATCACGCAGCCTTCTCGCAGGCGCTGTTCTTAATGCGCCGAATCTCGCGATCTATGGCCGCCGACACGCGCTTAGAGCTGCGCAAACCAATAGCGACGTGGCGGACATGCTGGGGGGTGACCCCGAGTTTCTTAGCAAGCCGGCTGTAAATTCCGTAGAATTGCGCGGCGTGCTCAAGCTCTGGTGGGGTAGTCTTTCTGTGCAGGGTCAAGTTGAACTCCGAGAGTATGCGAGTAACCATATTCTCGATGGAATATCTTGTCAAGAGGATTTTCTCGTGGGCCTTCGACGCAGAGAATCGGCCGCTCTCCCCGCCCGTCTAGCGGCCCTGAAGGAGAGCCTTGGCGTAAAGAATCAAATAGACTTCGCGGCCGCCCTTGGGACCGATCAAGGCACTGTGTCCAAATGGCTCAACGGCAAGAGCCGCCCGCTGCCGGAGACGCTGATCGAGATCGCGAACCTAGCCGAAGGCGCAGACAAGCTGTTTTTCCTGGAAGAGGCCGGCCTGGCGCCCGAGTTCTTTGCCGGGAGCCCCATGCTGCGCGAGATACAGGAGGCGACAACGCAAGTCGTGGCGAAAACCCTTCGCGAGGGCTCTCCCACTTTTGAGGCATTAACAGTGAAGGACGAGCCCTTTACGATCCATCTTCTAAATAACCCAAAGAAGCTGGGGGCGCCGGACGCATTGCAGGCACCTAATGTAGAACTGGCTTTAAGTCTCCCGTCCACCTGGTTTCCTAGGGGTTCGGATGTCCAGGCGGTACGCTTTAGCGGGCAGCTTTCCCCTTTCATCGGCGGAGATATGATCGCACTTGTGGATGTGTCGCGCTCGGACCCAGATCGGCTCCTGGGCTGCATTGTCGCCGTGCGCACGCCGACAGGTGCCGAGCCGATGACGCTGCGCAAGGACGGCGCGACTTATTTCCTTGTGCCTCTTCACGAGGACGCCGAGCACCGCGTTCGGCTTCTGAAGCGCACCGGAGCGTGGAGTATCGTCGGGCGCGTGTTGAAGTGGATCGGGGACGCACCCCCGGCCGGAGAGTGAGAGCTATGCCATTATTCGACACACGCGATCCGAACTCGACCGTGCACGCGGAGTGGGAAGCCGCACGGGCGAAGAAGAAGCTGGGGCCACCGGCGCCGCTTTCCTCGGCGGGCATCTTCTGGGCGGTGCTCGGCGCGCTGTGCGCCTTCGCGCTCCTTATCGTGATCCTCAGTGCACTGCTGAGCTGAATCCAACCCAACCCTGGTACTCGCCGCGCGCAGCGGCTAGAGGGAAGTTATGCCCATGAACACGCAGCGCCTGCCCTTGTTTCCCGATGCAACTGCGAACGCGTATCGCGCCTGGCCGGCGAGCGCGACGTCTGTCTTGGAGCAATGCGGCCAATGCGGGCAGGTGTTTCTGCGCCACCGCGACGGTCCCCAGACCCTGGCCGCGCTGGCGGGCGGCGAATACCCCGGTGCCTCTGACCCGAAGATCTGCGATGAGTGCTATAAAGCAATTATCCGCTGCATCACGTTCAGCGGCCTGCCCCCGGCCGCGTGAAACCGGCGACGCAACAGGAGACTGCGATGGAAATCAAGCAAGCGACGCTAGAGCTGGACGAAGCCAAAGAGGAGCTGGCCCTCTCGATCCGGCAGTACCTCTTCAAGATTGCGCTGGTGCGCAGCTTCCTCATCGCCCGCAACAATCCCGCCCTCGCCACCAAGATCGCCGAGATTCAAAAGCTGGAAGCCACCTACAAGCCGTTTCTAAATTAGCCGATTCCCATCGCCCGCACCCGGCCCCCTTCTCCCCTTGAACGCTCCCCCTGTCTCGCCAAACTGCGCCGCCTTCCCGCTGAAGGCGGTTGCGTTGCCGTACCGCGCCCACACTCGAATCCATACCTGGACGGTAGGCAACGCCCATCTTCCGAAAGGAGATGGTGTGGTGCGCCAGAGCGGCAATGAGTGTCCGTGGGGCAGCCTCCGCGCCAATCCCGCGCGCTGCGGCCCCCGGCCTCCTGTTGAAGTGCAGGGATCAGTGGTCAGGGATTAGTGACAAGGCGGGGCGGCATGAATCAGACGCAATCGGCTTTTCTTTCGAACACCGTGCCCGCGGCGCTGGCCATGCAACGCCAGTACAGCGTGCCCGCATCCATCACGCTCGCCCAGGCCATCCTTGAAAGCGGCTGGGGACAAACCGCCCTCGCCAAGCAGGCTAACAATTTCTTCGGCATCAAGGCCATCTACTTCGCCGATCCGAAAAGCTACATCGAATTCCCAACCAAGGAATTCGTGGACGGCCGCGCGGTGATGGAGCTGGCGAAGTTTGCCCGCTATCCCTCACCCGCGCAGAGCTTCGCCGCGCATGCGCAACTACTCTCCCTGGCCGAGCGCTACAAGCCGGCCATGGCGGTGGCGCACGATCCTGAAGCCTTCGCGATGGAGCTGCAGCAGTGCGGCTACTCGACCAATCCCGGCTATGCGGTCAGCTTGATGCAACTGGTGGCCGAGTTCGACCTGACGCAGTACGACGAGCAACCAGCGGCGCAGCCTGCAGCTGAACCTGACCGGGCTCCAGATGGGGCCGCCCCGGCTGCCGAACCTTCCACGCAAGATTAACGCCGCGCGCGCGGCAAGATGAGACGAGGACACACATGAAGATATTGGCAGCGCTGGTTGGATACGAGCACACGTTCACGAGCTGGGTAGCAAAAGAGTTCACCAAAGCCAGAAACGAGGAGCCGACGCTGCAGGCGCTGGCGGACCGCGTTTTTCCCTACGCCAAGTCAGCCATCGAGATCGGCCTGACCCTAGAGAGCCCGGCGATCGCGGCCGCGGCCGCGCCGGTGCTGGACAAGATCAAGGCCGGCATGGACGTGGCGGGCGGCTTGCTCTACGATTTTGGCGCGCAGCCTACGGTGGCCAGCACCATCGCGACCGTGGAGGGCGATATCGGCAGCCTGGAGACGGTGGCGGGTATCAAGAATCAGGGCACGATCGATGCCATTGCCAAGGGCCTCAGCAGCGTCAATGCGCTGGCCGCGGCTGTGACGCAGGGCATCGCGGCGGCAGCTCCGGCGGCGGCCTAACCAACCATGCCTAAGTTTCTCCCAGCCTTCTACGCCCTAGCCGCAGCGCTCGTGCTCGGCCTGGGCGTGTGGGGCTGCTTCGGGATCTCAAAGCACGTCATCGTAACCGTGGATAAATGGGGCGATGCGGCCCCGGCCACGGTAGCTAACGAAGCCAGCATCACGGCAGCCGCGGCGGCGCTCACTAAAACCGCCGACGCGGCCACCGCAACGCTGGGCGCGGCGGCGACAACCATCGCCGCCGCCCAGCCGGTGCTCCATCGTCTGGACGCGACGGTCGCGGTCATCAACCACGGCTGCGCTCCCGGCCCGTGCGGACTGCTGGCCGATACGGCGAAGACGCTCAACACGGCGCGCGGAACCATGGTGCAGATTGAGATCGCCGCCAACCACGAGGACAAGAACCTGGGCGCGCTGGATGCGCAGGAGCTGGTCCTCTTCAACGATTTCCATGGGCTGGCCGGCAAAGGCGCGGAGACGTTTACCGATATCAACACGCTGCTTGAATCGCAAGCTATCCATGCCAGCCTGGATTCAAGCGCGGGCATCCTCGACGATTTGCATGGCATAACGATCGACGCTCGCAAGGAAGTGCACCAGATGGCGAAGCCGAAAACCAAACGGCAAATCGTGATCGGCTATATGCCCGCAGCGATAAAAATTGGCCTGATAGCCGGCTGCGTCGCAACAGGAACCGCATGCCCATGAAGCCGCAGGTCTTTCGCAACGTCTCGCTGCTGCAATACCACGCGGTGCGGGCGCGTATCGAAGCGCAGGCCGAGGATGGGGAGTTTGTTGGCAACACAGGCACGGCGCGCGGCCACGGCTACGCGGCGCGGTGGACCTTCGACGAGGCGCGCGAGATCCTGACCATGCAATGCACGGAGAAGCCGCTGTCGGTTTCGGAGAGTTACGTCGACGATAAAATTCTGGCGCTGGTGAGGTCGGTATGAAGACGATGAAGATTCGCAATTGGATTTATCTGGGCCTGGGCGGCGTGCTGGGCGCATGGATGGCGAGCTGCGGCGGCGGAACCTTCTGTCACGCGCAGCAGACCCTGATCCATGTGCCCCTGCCGCCTGGCACGACGCTGAACCACTCCGGCACGCTGATCCGGGATTTCACCGGCGTAGTAGTCACCTACTATTCGCCGGAGACGAATCTGGAGACCTTCGACGTGGCCCGGCTCGGCGCGGCGAAGGAGACGGTCGACCTGGCCGCGTTCTCGCTCACTGACGCCGCGATTGTGAACGCCCTGGTGGCCGACGCTGGGCGCGGAGTCAAGATTCGTATCTATCTCGACCGCGGCGAGCTGCAGGCGGAGTGCCGGGGCGACGCGACCTGCGCGCGCATCCCGCTCCACAACTTACTCGACTTACCCGGAGTTACCGTCAAAGTTAAGTTCAGTAAGGTGCTGATGCATTTGAAGAGCTACGAGATAGACGGCATGTTAGTCCGCGACGGCTCGGCTAACTTCTCCGAGCAAGGCGAAAGCCGGCAGGACAATTCAGCCACGTTCACCTCCGATCTAATAGCCGCCGCCGCCTTCGAAACCAAGTTCGAAGAAATCTGGGCGCGAGCGGACAACCTGACCGTCGCCGAGGGAATTAAGGCGAAGTAAAAGCGAAAACGCAACAGGCCGCCCGTGGCCGCGCCGGTCATTTTTCAGGCGGCTACCCCCGGCAAAACTTCCGGCAACGCAGCCGGGGGGGGCAGAGGGGCGGCAATGAGGCGAAAGTGAGCAAGATTGACCATCGAGATGGGCTTTCGGGTTTTGGAGGGTTTTGTGGGTAAATTGTTGGGGCGGCTGGTGGTTTGGTTCCGGGGGAAGAAAACCATCCTGGGAGGCGGCCTGGTGATCGCCGCCGGGGCGCTCGGAGTGTGGTTCGGGAAAGTGGACCCGGCGACCGGCCTCGCCTTAGTCGGAATGGGTCTCTCTGCTGCCGGTTACGGAGCCAAGGCCAACCGGCATCAGGCGGAGTTAGTCGCAGTTATCCAGGGTATAAGTCAGGCCGGGGTTGATGTTAGAGCGGGTCATTCGAGCCAGGCCGCAGCCGATCTTGAAGTTACCGGGGAGAAGGTGGGGCCGACGTTGCTTGCCTCTCTCAAACCGGCCAAGCCGGGGGGAGACGCTAAGTGAACCTGCTAAGCCTGAAGGGCGATGCGCCGAGCGCCGATGTCAAGGTGGGATTTCGGTCCGGATGGTTCCGCCACATCGGCGTGGCCATCGGCGGGGCCAGCGGAGCGGCGGTGGTGCTGGGCGGCTATGACTTGCTGCGCAGCCAGCCGGATGCGGCATTCGGGCTGCTGAAGTCATGGGGACCGGGGTTCCTGCTTTCGGCGCTGGCGATCTTTATCCTGGGCAAGTTTCTCGACGGCCTCAATCAGACCGTCCGCGAGAGTTTCAGCATGGTGGCGACCAGCGTCCACTCGAACGCCGAAGCGGCCGGGCGCACCGCGGATGCGCTGACCCGGCTGGCGGAGCAGGGCGGCAAGCAAGGGGAAGAGGTAAGGCGCCTCGCGATCTACGCCGCGCAGGAGTTCCCCAGCGTGTACGAGCGGTTTGACCGCCAGGACGCGATGCTCGAAAAGCAGAACGCGACCATGGGGGATGTGGCCAAGGCTGTGATGGCTTTGACTGTGAGGGGAAAAGATGGGGACTGAGCAGGAGTTGATCCAGACGAAACGCCGGCGCGGCAACATGTTGAAGCTGATCCGCCAGGGGCACGAGGCGCAGCTTGAGCGCATGGACGACTTCGAGATGGCGAAGATGATGCAGAACCTGGGCGCGAACATGAGCCAGCGCCAGGTGCTCACCATGCTGCAGGATCTGCAGGTGCTGGGCTACGTCGCCTTCGATCAGCATTTCTGCGAGATCAGGGAGCGCGTGGTGGCGGAGCAGATCGTGCTGACCGCCGCGGGCCTGGCCCTGGTATCCCGCCGCAAAGACAACGACGAAGTTCTCTTCGACTGAGATACGTGGACTGAGGCGCGCCGAATGAAGCCCAAGCCTAAAACCGGGGAGGCGCGGAAGTCGCGCCAGCCGCTCAAGATCGACCTGCTACCGCAGAGCGCGCGGGATGCGATCGAGACGCTCTATGATCGCGGGCGCACCTGGCTGGAGATTGCTGGTCGCTCGGCGCAGCCTTACAGCGAGAAGTGGCTGACGGATGGCGGCGGCTTTATTCACTGGGAGTCGCTCGACCTGAAAGTGCTGGAACAATTTCCGGAGATGCGGCTGGCGAAGTCGAGCCTGCAGCGCTGGTTCGACCTGCGCGTGGCGCAGTCGCGCAAGCAGGTGCTCATCGAAAGCGCGCAGGCGCGGGCCTTCGCCTCGGCCTTCGCCGGCGGCGATCTGCCCGAGGGCAACGCGGCGGTGATCAACGCGCTGCGCGACCAGGTCTTCAACCTGATCCAGAGCGCCGGCGTCGGCGATAAGGCGTTGTTCGCCACGGGCCTGAAGGATCTGACCCTGGCCATGAGCCGCATGCAGCGCGTGGAGCTGCAGGCCAAGCGCGTGGATGTGGACGCGCGCAAGATGAAGCTGCTCGAAGACCGCGAGGCGCGCGCGCGCCAGGCTGTCGACGAATCCACGAAGGAAGCCGCGCGCAAGGGCACGGGCCAGTTCTCCATCGAAGACATCAACCTGCTGCGCGAGCGCACCTTCGGCTTGCCGCCCTTGCCGGTGTTGCCATGATCTCTGTAGTCGAGGACCGAGCGAAGCTGCCGGCCGTGCTGCAGATGCGGCCTTACCAGCAGCGCTGGATCGACGACGACTCGCGCTTCAAGTGCGCGGTGAAGTCCGCGCGCATCGGCTACTCCTTCGCCACCGCTTACCGGCGCGTCGAGATCTCGATGCGCATTCCCGGCCGCACCACAACCGTGCTCTCGGCCTCCAAGGCGCAGTCGGTGGAGTTCGTGGAGACCTGCGCCAAGCTCTGCGAGTTGATGGGCGGAACGGCGCAGCACTTCGCCAATGAGGACTTCGTCGACGCCCTCGGCCGCATCGACGCGATTCAAAGCCGCATCAGCTTCCCCAACGGCAGCCGCATCATCGCGCTGCCCGCCAACCCGCGCACGGCGCGCGGCTATCCCGGCGACGCGGTGCTCGATGAGTTTGCGCACCACGAAGACAGCTACGCGATCTTCGCGGCCGTTTTCCGCCAGGTGGCGCTGGGCAACTCGCTCGAAGTGCTGTCCACGCCCAACGGCGAGCAGGGCAAGTTCTACGACATTGCGCGTAACCTCGGCCTGGATCTTGGTGTTGCGCCGCCTGGGCCGTCAGGGGCGCCGGTGAAGAAGGATGGGTGGAGCGGACATTGGGTCGATGTCTATCGCGCGGTGGCCGAGGGATGCCCGATTGAGATCGAGGAGATGCGGCGCGGCTTGAACGATGACGACACCTGGAATCAGGAATTCTGCTGCGTGTTCCTGAAGTCCACCGGCGCGTGGCTGGCTCTGGATCTGATCGCGGCCTGCGAAGATGCGGGCGCGACCATAGATCTGCCTCCGGACTTCAAGCCGCGCGGGCCGCTTCACTCCGGCATCGACGTGGGCCGCGTTCACGACGCCACCTGCCTGTGGCTCGACGAAGGAATCGGGGACGTGGCCTGGACGCGCGCGGTGATTAAGCTGCACGGCATGAGCTTTCCCGAGCAGGCCAAGCGGCTCAATCCGATTGTGCGCATGACCACCAGGTCCGCGATCGACATGACCGGCATGGGCGTGGGCTTGTTCGATCTGCTGAATCTTGAGAACCAGGGCCGGCTGATGGGAGTGAGCTTCGGCGGGTCGAACGATAACGGCGTGAAGATGAAGACCGACCTCGCCATCCGCATCAAGAAGCGCATGGAGCAGCAGCGCAGCCGGATACCGTACGATCCGCAGATCCGCGCCGAGCTGCAGTCCATCAAGCGCCAGGCTACGGCCTCGGGCGTCACCTTTGACGCGCCGCGCATCGAGGTGGATACGGCTGTCGCCGGCGGCGTGAAGAAAAAGCTATTCGCGCACGCCGACGCATTCTGGGCCAAGGCCCTCGCGGATCTCGCGGCCGACACGGGGATCTGCCGGCTCGACGGCGTCCAGACGCCGGCGAAACTCACCTCCTACTCTGGGTTGAAGGGATACCTCTGATGGCAGACAAACAGATCCGCGCCGTGCCTCCGCTGCCGCCCAAGGGCGAGATGATCTCTTCGAACTCGCTCTACATGCAGCAGATCTCGCTCTACCGCAACACGCTCGCGTTTGGCGGCTCGCGCAACCCATCGGATATCTGGGCCGCGATGACCTTCAACCTGCCGGAGACCATGAGCTACTACCGCGAGCTTGAAGACAAAGACGAGGACGTGGCCAATTGCATCGATACGCTGAAGCTCTCGGTGTTGGAGCGCGATCGCAGCATCCTGCCCGCGCCGGGTGACGAGTCGTCGCAGGCCGGAGACATCAAGGAGTTCATCGAAGACGAGCTGGGCAAGATCGACTTCCACGCGGTGCTCGATTGCGTGCTCGACGCGCCGGCCTACGGCTTCAGCGTGCAGGAGATGATCTTCGACGCGTCCGCGGGCCAGGCCTCGCTCGTCGACATCAGCGATTGCCCGCAGGAATTGTTTCTCTTCGGCAACCGCTTTTACCCGCAGGTAGGAAACCTGCAACTGCTTGAGACTCCCTGGTCTTCGGAGGGCATCGCGCTGCCGGAGCAGAAGTTTCTCATCTTCAGCTACCGCAAGCGCTCGCGCAACCGCATGGGGCGCCCGCTGCTGAAGAGCGTCTTCTGGCCATCCTGGATGAAGCGCAACATCCAGCGGCTGTGGGTGCAGTACGCGGAGAAAGGCCCCGGCACGGCCGTGGTGCACTACAACGACGCGGACAACGCGTCGGAGCGCGCGCAGGCGGTCGCGATCGCCGAGGCCATTGTGCAGAACACGGCCATCGCGGTGCCCAATGGCTTTACTTACGACGTGGAGTTGCTCAAGGTGGCGCGCGCGCAGAATCCCCAGGTCTACGAGCATTTCTTTCAAGCCATGCAGTATTCCATCGCGCGCAGGATATTGGGCGAGACGCTCACCAGCTTCGGCAATGAAGGGGGCGCGGGCTCGAAGGCCCAGGGCGCCACGCACGCCGACACGCTGGACAAGCGATCAGTGGAGCTGTGCCGCAGCCTGCAGTCGGTGATCAACGATCAACTGATCAAGCCGCTGGTGCTGTGGAACTTTGGGCCCGCCGCGCCGATGCCGGTGTGGCAGTTCGACCTGGAAGAAGCCGAGGACCTTTCGCAGCGGCTCACGGTCGACTCCGGATTGCAGCGCATGGGCAAGCAATTCAGCGTGGGCTATATCGCCGACCGCTACGACACGCCGCTGACTAAGGACGAAGATCCGGACGCGGTGCTGGTGCCCAACATCAACGCGCCGCAAGTTGCGCTGCGCGACACCACGTCGTCGACGTTTAGCGAGGCGGAAAAGAACAGCGAGATCGAGCTGGCCGAGTTCGACAAGCTCTTCAGCCAGCTCAAGTCCGACGCAGCAAAAGCCTACACGGAGCGCGCGGCGGAGATCGTGCGTTCCGCGGTGCCAGTCAGGAGCGTCGAATGAAGCGAGCAATCCTAGCGGTTGTCCTCGCAGTCGCTCCCAGCGCCGTTCTTGCGCAGACGGTGCCGGTGCAGTCAACCCAGACCATGGATGGCCCCTCGCATCTCAATGGCAAGACGGTGTGGGTACCCGTGCTGAGTAACGGGACGCCCACCTACTTTCACGAGCCCGGCGGCGGCCTGGCAACGGTGTCGCCTGTGTGGGCCGCGGTGACGGACGGAGCGTGGATTCTTCCTTCCATGCCAGACTCGGCTTACACCATTCCGGCGAACCTCTGCTGGCGGGTCACATTTTATGGGCAAAGCGGCTCCCCTGTGGCGACTATCCCCTGCGTGCAGCCTAGCGCAGGCAATTACTGGTACTCCGCGGGCGTCGATAACTTTGATAACTGGCTTCCCTCGATCCCGCCGCTGCCTACGATCGCCTATGTGCAGAGCGTCAACGGGTGCACTGGCGTGTGCACGGTGAGCAGCGGCAGTGTCGGCGACTCCGACGTGCTGGGGCAGACCGCCTCGCAAGCAACCGTCAACCTGGTGGGCACAGTGCCCAGCGCCGGCAAATACCGCATCGGATACACGGCCGACCAGAATGCGCTTTGCCCCACCGGAAGCGAGTCTGTGTTTTTCACCTTCACCTGGACCAGCGCGAACCATGTGCGCACGGTCAACAGCATCACCCTGACTTTAGGCTCCGCGCAGTCCTCGACCAGCGGCGCGATCGAGGGCGTTGTTCCCATTTTCGCGGCGGCATCGAGCGCCATCACCTACACCTCAACCGTCACCGGCTCCTGCGCGACCGGTGGGCCGGCTAGTTACGACGCGCACATTTCCGTGGAGGCAGTCCAATGAAAAAGCTGTTAGCCCTTGCAATCGTTTTATCCTGCGGTCTCGCAGCTTATGGCCAGACCGCCAACGCCAACTACCCGGAAAACAGCCTGGCGCCCAACTACGCCGCGGACTCCGGAGCGGTGAACACACTGGTGGCCACTGTGAATGGCTGCATCGCGATCGGGACCGGCGAGGTCTTCAAGGTGCTTCCCGGCCACGCCAACACCACCACCACGCCTACCCTGCAATATTGCGGGGTCGCGGCCAAGACCATCACCAAGTGCGGCACCTCGGCAGTCGCGGCGAACGACTTGATCACCACCGCCGTGGCTGTCTTCGTTTACGACGGCACGGATATGGAGCTGCAGAATCCCCAATCGGCCCCTTGCGGCGCGGGCGCGGGAACAGTTACGGATGGCAGCGGGGTTACGACGGTTGGTGAGCTGCCAGTGTCGACCGGCACGGCTCATGTGCTCAGCTACAACGCCAACATCATCTTTGCTGGAGCCGGCTATCCCACCACTGCCGCCGGTGGCGCCACGGCCGGCATCGGGTACTCCACCGTGCTCGGCGTTTCCGATGTCACCGCGCAATCCGCGTCGCAATCGACAGTGAATATTCTTGCTTCGACTCCAGCCGCAGGGCATTACCTGGTTCGTCTCTACGCCGACCAGAATGCGCTTTGCACCACCGGCACCGGGAGCGTATACGCCACGGTCAGTTGGACGGACGCGACCCACGCGCACACGGCGCAAACGGTTCCGCTGACGCTGGCCAACACCGCCATCTCCAGCGCCGCCGGCTTTGTGGACGCTGCGATTCCATTATGGTCTGCGACCGCATCCGCGATCAGCTACACAACCACCTACGCGGGCTGCCCTACCGGAACCGGCACTTATGACCTGCACGCTGAAGTGGAACGCACAAACTAATGGAGAGCATAATGAAGAAGTTTCTAGTTTCAGCGCTCCTGCTGTTTGCTTCGGCGGCCGGATGGGGGCAACTCGTCGGCGGCCCCATCTTCGGCTGCACGGGCTCTCCGAGTACCGGCACCGGGTGGACTTCGGCTACCAGCGTGAACGCCACCCAGGTGCTCAGCAACAATCCGCTGGGCAGCGCGATCCTGGTTACGCTCGACCAGGGAACCACCATCACCGGCGGCGCGATCTCTTTCCTCGCCAATCCGGGGGATGGGAACTTTGTTACCGTGCCTGCCTACTCGGTCGTAGACCCGACAACCGCGCCATTCGCGACTATCTCACTGCCCTACACGCTCGTCGCTTCGACCAATAAGCAGTTTCTGGTGTTGGTTTCCGGTTACGTTTCAGTTGAATTGAAGCTGACCACCGCGATCACTGGAACTGCCACAGTGACGCCCTACACGGTGAACTATTGCGGGCCGACACCTGGTGTGATTTACCAAGCCAGTAATGCCAACCTGAATGCGAGCGTCACATTTCCATCTGCGCAGTTGGTGCAGCAAAACCCGATCACAGGAAGCGCATCGGCCACGTCAGTTTGCTTGCTGACAGCGAACACCACAGCTGCGAGCTGCAAGGCCTCGGCGGGCAACGTGTACGGTTTCTCGATCTATAACCCCAACGCTTCGCTGTGCGTGATGCAGGTGTTCAACACATCTTCGATCACGCTCGGAACCACGCAGGAGCTTCTCGATATTCCAGTGCTGCCGACCGGCGGCAATAACTACGCGTATATCTTCCCGGTCAACTTCAGCGCGGATATTTACGTCGCTTCGACGACCGCGGCTCACGGCGCCACCACCTGCACAACCGGAATGCTGGTCAATCTCTTCTATGAATAAGCAGCTTCTACTTATTCTGTTCCTGACGCTGACCTGCGCGTCATCGGCGTCGGCGTCTATCGCCTACGTCTCAGCATCAGGGACGCTCTGTAACCAAACCACAGCGTCGGCGGGCGTGGCCTGCACGCTCGCCGGATCGACGACGGCGGGCAATGATGTGGTAGTCGGCCTATCGTGGAAAACCACCACGCGCAGCATTAACAACATTGTTGGCAGCGCGTCGAAATCGTATTCCTTCGTTTACGCTCAAGGCTGCAACGGCAGCGGGACTTGCTCCGCTATCGCGATTTGCGTGAAATGCGCAGCCCTTACCACCGTAACTCCAACATTCACAGGAACCACTCTCTATACGCTCTCTGTGGCTGAGTACTCAGGGGTCGCGTGGGTGGGATTCACTTCGCCGCTGGCGACCGGGACCAGTACCGCTCCAGCCGTCACCATGACCACCGGAGACGCGAACGACTGGATTGTGACAGAGTTCTCAGCCCTGGCCACGGGCGGCATCCCGACCAGCAACACCGGCAATCTGCGCCAGGCGAACCGGACCGGCACCACTTCCAGCAATGTGGCCGGCGCGCTCTGCGATAACACCGTGGCCAGCGCGGGCAGTGTGAAGTGCCAGGTCACGATCACATCCGTGGCGTGGGACGGCATCGGGGTGGAGCTGCGGACCACCGCGCCTAAGACCTATATCTGGCCGGATTGCGATTCGACGCATCCCTGCATCGTTCACGAGAAAGACACGGTTTCGTTTGGGCCGGCTGGCGATGCTCTGACTACGCCGCTTTATATTACTGTTCCTCCAGTTTCGGCGGGCAACGTCATCAATATGACCATCAGCATGCCGGATTCAAGCGGCACGCCGGCGCTCACGCTGACCACGCCGACAGACGATAAGAGCAACACCTGGGCGGCTGGCGCAACCGTGGATGACACGTCGAACCATATCATCACTTCGAGCTACCACGTATGCAACCCGGCGACCGGAACCAGCAAAATCAGCATGAACTGGACCGGAGGAGCTTACAGCGGAACTGTGATCACGCAGATTCGCTACGACGAGATGAGCGGGCTGGCGTCTTCTGGTCCTACGACTTGTTCCGACGGCGGCCACGCGGCCAGCGGGCTGCAGGGCGCATTGCAGCCGGGCTCTTTTACCACCACGGTGAATGGGGATGAGATTTTAACCACGGCGGTGGGCACGTCTACGAGCATTCAAAACAGCGCATGGGCCGGCATGATGCAGCCGGATGACGTAGACACCATCGTGTTTGAGAACACCTTTCAGCAGTACGCAATGATGGCGTTCGTGCAGGGGACTGCCGGGGCCACAAATCCCACGCTCAGCGCCAACGCGCAAGATCCCAACAACACAGGCGGCCTGACTTTTAACATCATTTCTGACGCATTCAAACCATCGTCCGGCACCGGGACGCAGCCCAGCATCATCCAGGTGGTGCTCGATGCAGTGTGGTTCAGCACCACGGGGAGCTTAGCGTGGAACCCGCTGCCCTCTGAAGGCAACGCGATAGTCTTCAGTACATCGAATCCAATCACCGGATACCCGCTCACTGGATTGAACTCGAACCTTGGCGAGACTTACACGGCCATCGCGAATTCGAGCGCCACGACCGATCCTCAAATCTATTCGACCTGCCTTGGCTCTGCCGCGGTGCAAAGGGATCGAGTGTGGAATTTTCCATCGCCTACCACTTCGACACACATTGAGCTTTACACCATTGCCGGGGCGAAAACGTCCGGAGGCTCGACCGGCTGTGTAGGCGCCACGGCCAACAACAAAACGCAGACACAGGGCGCAACCACCAACACGAACGTTGTGGGCGATCCAGTGTTCACCCCAACCATCAATTCCGGCGCCTATTCCGTAGTCATCTCGACCAGTTATGTGGGCACCGGGCCACCATCAGGTCTCTGTATTTCTGGCGGCGTGACCCCGCCAAGTTGCACAGGACAGTCCGCGGGGGTCGTTTTCAACTCGCTTTGGGCCGCCGGCATGTCCGATACCAGCGGGTATTCGGCAGGCGATCCTTATGTGCTTTATTACACGAACTCAACCAGCAGCAAATCGCTGGATTACCTGATGGCGAATGGCATTGGCGGCACAGTTCTGGATGGCGCGGCGATAGAAATCGAGGGCCAGTCAGGGGCCGCGCCGGTGAAATGTTTCATGGCTCTTTTAGGGGCCGGGCTATGCTAAGTGACCTACACGCAATGACCCTCCGTTTTCATCTCGCCCCGCCACACGACCCGCGCATCCAGACGCGGATCGGCGACCAGCTCGCGCGCCACCTGGCCGCGGCCAACCTGCTGGGCCGGGTGCAGATTGTGAAGCTCGCGCACAAGAAGAGCGGGCAGCGGCTCGCGGTCAACGCAGCATCGCGGCTTCGCTTCGACGAGGCCGAGGACATTGCCACACTCTACGGCAGCTTCTCCACCGAGCTGCCCAACGACGACGCGGCGCAATATATCGCGGATCTCACGCCGGTGACCAAGGAAATCTTCGATGGGCTCACGGCGCAGTACCGCAAGGATGCGTTCACGCTGGCAGCGGCCGCCGACGTGCGCCTGATCGCGAAGATCCGCGACGCCCTGGCCGAGGTGGCGAAAAACGGCGGCACCGCGCAGGACTTCGAGACCGCGGTCAACAAACTCACCGACGACGCCGGCATTGCGCAGCTCAACGCCTTCACCCTGGACACCGCATTCTCGACCGCCATGCAGCGCGCCTACAGCCTGGGCCGCTACGAGCAGATGCAGGACGCGGCCACCAAGAACGTGTTTCCTGTCTGGCAATACTGGACCGTGGGCGACGATCGCGTGCGGCCTGAGCATGCGGTGCTGGACGGCTTTGCGGCGCACGCCGACGACCCGGTGTGGCTCAAGATTTATCCGCCCAACGGATTCAACTGCCGCTGCAGCGTGGTGCCGCTGCTGGCCAAAGAAGCGCCCAAAGATGCGACCGAGCCGGGCTATGCTCGCTTGCCGCTGCTGGCGCGACTGAAGGTTCCGCAGCTTGGGTTCGGCAAGGTTTTCTCAGCGGCCGCGTGAGCGAATGAGCGGGCGATCTCGCCAATGTGCGCCGCCCTGTCACGTTGCACGGCGCAGGCAGGGAGTTAGTAGAGCATGGCTTCAATGGCAGCGAAGATCAAGACGGTCGCCGGGAGCCCTCTGACTGCGGATAAGTTCGCGGCGGTGGGCGATCCCTCTAATCCGGATACGTGGCATCTTCCGCTGGACACACACGATCATGTCAATTCCGCGCTGGATATGTACGCGCACACCGACTTGCCGTCGAGCCAGAAGGCTCCGGCCGCGCGCAAGATTGTGGAACGCGCGAAAGAAGAAGGCCTCGACACGACTGACTTTGTGAAGAACCACCTGCCCTCGCAGCAGACGCACGGCGAAGCGCCGCGGCCGTGGATTGAAATCTTCCGCGCCGGCGATTACACGGGCGCGAACAAGGGCAAGATTACCCGCGCCGATCTCGACCGCGTGGTTAAAAACTACGACCCCACCTATCACGAAGCGCCAAACACGATCGGCCATCCGGCCGACGACAAGCCGGCCTACGGATGGATCGACGGCTTGATGGTGGACGGGGACACGCTGCTGGCCAGGGAGAAGCAGGTCGACCCAAAGTTCAACGAGCTGCGCCAGGCGGGGAAGTTCAAGAAGCGCTCTGCCGCGTTCTATTGCAACGACGACGGCAGCATCAAGGGTTTACGGCATGTGGCCTATCTGGGCGCGCAGCCGCCGGAAGTCAAAGGTTTGCAGGACGTCGCATTCGACGATCGTGGATCGAAGTTCATCACGGTGGACTTCGGGGAGGATGGAACAGTGGCAGAAACGAAAAGTATCGGCGAGCAAGTGAAAGACGCTCTCGTCAGTTTGCTGGGCATCGGCGGCGGTCCTAAGACTTTCGCCGAGAGCGACGTGACCCGCATCGCCACCGAGGCCGCAACCGCGGCTGCAGCCCCGCTCCAGGCGAAGATCGCCTCGCTAGAGACGGACCTCAAGAATTCCACTGCCAAGTTTGCGGAGCGGGAGACGGCCCTGGCTGGCGGCGAAGTGAAGCAACGCGCCACCGAAGCTGTGACGCGGCTCAAAAGCAAGGGCCACTGGGTGCCCGCGTTTGACAAGCAGGGCTTGCCCCTGGTCTTCGACGAGCTAGCCAAGATCACCACCACGGTCGAGTTCGGCGAAGGCGACCAAAAGAAGAAGGTCACGCCGCTGGAGACGCTGGTGCTGTTCATGGAGAGCTTCCCGAAGATCGTTCCGGGCGGACGCGTGGTCGAGGGCGGCGGCGCATCGCGCGGCAAGGGCACAACCGGCGATCCGCTGACCGACGCGGCCAAGGCTCGCCAGAAGGAAAAGAACATCACCTTCGGCGAGGCGCTCAAGGAGATCGCCGAAGAGCATCCCGAGTTGACGCTGGCTGGATCGGCAGCGGGCGGCGCGGTCTAAATTCCGAGCGCGCGCAGCGTAGTTGCTGTGGGCGGCGAAGCCTGGCTCGCGATGGCCAGGCAGCTTTTGAGAATCTCAGCATCGAGGAGAGCGGCACATGGCGAACATCTACATTGAAGGAAAAGGCCCCAAGGGTGTGCAGGCGAAGGAATCGCTGCTGCCCACGACCGTTAGTGGCTACACGCGCGGCCTGGCCGTGACTTATGGAGCCGACGCATACCATGCCACGCTCATCGCAGCCGCGGGCGTTGCGGCTATCGGCATCCTCGAAGAGGACGCCATCAACGTCTACAATTCATGTTCGGTGATCGAGTTCGGCCAGGCTGTGGCGCAGATCGGAGCCAACGTGACCGCGTTGCAGCAGCTCACCACCAACGCGGCTGGGCAGCTCGTGCCCGCGCAGCCTGGGCAGCCTATCTTGGCCGTCGCTCTGGAGACGCAGAACTACGTCGCGCCGGGCAGCTTCGCTAACGTCTTCGTGCTCGGCTTGTTTGGGCCCGCGCTCACGCTGGAAGGCGACCCCGTCACCTACTACGCCGCAGCCGGCGCAATCGCCGTGGCTAGTGGCACGGCGGCTATCAACGGCGCAGCGGCTCTGGCTATGACTCTGGCGGCTCCCAGTGCCGCGCAGGATGGCACCAAGATTTTGATCACCGCCGCCACAGCGCACGCTCACACGGTCACCACTCCGGCGCTTGGCATCAATGGCGTCCACCATATTGTCACCTACGCGGCCATCGGCGACGGCATTCTTTTGGAAGCGGTCAACGGCACCTGGAACCAGGTATCGCTCACCGGCCCCACACCCGCTGTCATTTCGTAAGCGGCGCTCTGGTTCTTGCTCGAACGAATTTACGCCGCGGAAGCGGTAGGAGGAATATCAGATGGGCGGTTATGTAGGTCTTGCGCCGGCGGGCTTTCCGAATGTGGCGCTCAGCAACTTCGCGAAGGAGTTCGCGGACGATGAAGTGCCGCTGGTGGGAGATCTGATCTTCCCCAAGGTTCCCGTGGAGCGGCAGTCGTTCCCCTACGTGATCTGGAATCGCGACAACCTGCGTATTCCGGGCTCCACGCTGCGCGCGCCGGGCGACTCGGCCAACACCATCCGGCGTTCTTACTCGACCAGCAGCTATTTCTGCCGGTCGCACGCGCTGGAGTCGAGCTTGCCGTTTGAAGACGAGTCCTACAGCTTAGGCTTGGGCTTCAGCACCAAGCAGCACATCACGGGCGATCTGATCGGGCGCATTCGCCGCGCCCGCGAATCGGAGATCGCCGCCATGGCGCTCAATACCACCAACTTCCCCAACGGTGTCACGCTCAGCGGCGGCGCGCAGTGGGATAGCTACATCACCACGCCGGCCAACGATACCGAGGCTACCGTCACCTCGCATCCCATCGTGGCCGTGCAGGCGTACATGGCCATCCTGCGCCAGGCTGCGGTGCAGAACACGCAGATGGTTCTGATCCTCAGCGATCCTGTCGCCCAGGCGCTGGCCAACCACCCCGACATGATCGAGCGCTTCAAGTACACCAACCCGACCGGGAACGTGTCGCTCGACCAGATGGCTTCGGCTTTCGGGCTGAGCGCGGGCAACGTGGTCATGGCCAGTGCGATCACCATGTCGCAGAACAATGTCGGCTCCTACATCTGGGGCATGGACGCGTTCCTTGGCTTCGCCAAGAAGAACGCGGACCGCAACGATGTGAGCTGCGGCAAGACGTTCGTGTGGGCTGGTGGCAAGGGTCCTGGCGGCGACGGCGGTTCCAGCATGCCGGGGCCTCCAGGAACCGTGGACGGCTACGGAGTTCTGGAATGGATCGATCCGCACCAGTCGAAGAAGACGTATTGGCAGTCTGTCGACTGGTACTACGGAATTCAAGTCACCGCGCAGGAGACCGGCATCCCGATCCTCAACGCCGTATCCAGCGCCAACTTCACTGTCGGCGTCATCCCCGGCGATATCGAGGGATAACTGGTAGAACCGCTGTAACCACGAGGGGCGCGCTCATAATCGGCGCGCCCCTTTTCACAAATCAATTGAAAGAGAGAAGAATAATGGCCGAGCAAGCATCCACAAAGAAGAAGTACAACGTGCTCTCCAAGGTTCACCACGTCGACCCCGACGGGAAGAAGAACGACAAGCAGGTGTTCCTCAAAGGCGAGAAAATAGCGCTCGCCGAAGATCACGCCGAACCGCTATTGGCCCGCAAGGTCATCGAAGCCGCCAAGTAGCTATGGGCTGCCTTGGCGCGCTTTACGACCACATCTATGTGCGGCCCAACAAGGAGCAGCAGGGCAAGATTGACGCTGCTGCTCGCAGGCTCGCTCGATTCCGGAAGCGCATGAAGAAAGTGAAAGCTAAGTAGCCGATGCCCTACGCCGCCCAATCCGACCTGGTCCCGCTCCGTCTTACCGAGGCAGAGCTGGTGCAGCTCACCTGCGACGACAACACGGCCACGGTGAACGCGGCCACGGTGAGCGCGGCGCTTGAAGAGGCCAGCGGGATGGTGGACAGCTACTGCCGTGGACGCTACCAGACGCCTCTGCAAACCAGCGACGATGTGAAGGCGAAGACGCTGGACATCGCGCTCTACCTGCTCTTCCGCCGCCGCCGCAACGCCAAAAACGGAGAGATCATTCGCCAGGGCTACGACGATGCGATCGCATTCCTCAAAGATGTGGCGGCGTCCAAGGCTTCGATCGATCAGCCCGCGGCCGACACGCCGCAGAGTTCGCTTTCGGGGCCGGAGATCTCCCGGCGCGATCACCACCTCCGCTTTAAAGACCGGCACCTCGACGGGTACGTGTAATGGCCGCGATTGTCGTCAAAGTCGATGCTGGCAAGGTGACGGTCGCGCTGTCGCGCTTTGCGCTGAGCCTGAGCGGCAAAGATGAGCTGCTGCGCACCATCGGCCTGGGCCAGCTCGTGAGCGTGCGCAGGACCTTCCGCGACCAGGGATCTCCGGGCGGCTCCTGGCCGCCGCTGAGCCCTGCATCGCTGAGCTGGCGCAAATACTCGGCCGGCCACAAATTGCTGATCAACACTGGGCTGCTGCTCAACTCCATCATGTACTCCGTGGAAGGCAACACGGTGACCATCGGCACGGGCGTGCGCTACGCCAGCATCCATCAGTTCGGCTTCGACGGCACGCAGTCGGTCAAGCCTTACAGCTACATCCGCCGCCAGAAGAGCCGCGACACTGTCGGCAAATTCTCCATCACCAACAAAGCCGGGCGCAGCCAGACGGTCAAGCGCAAGACTTCGAGCGGCATCGGCACGGTCAACGTACGCGGCTTCTCGCGGCATATCCGCATCCCGGCCAGGCCTTTCCTGATCTTTCGGCCCGAAGATCCGGCGCGCATTCAATCCGAAGTCCAGACCTGGGTGGCCGCGTCGGCTAAAGCCTCCGGACTGGAGGCCGTCTGATGCCGGGCTCGATGGTATTGCCGGGCGACGTGGAGCAGAGCCTGCTGGCCGCGCTCACGGGCGGCCTTGCGGATATCAACGTGGGCGCGATCAGCGACAAGGATATCGGCGACGACGATCAGCTGGTGCTCGAAATGCCCTGCGCGCGCCAGCGCTACGTGGGCACCGAGTACAAGAACCAGGGCGACAACCAATGGCTCACCTACGACGTGAGCCACATCTTCGAGATCTGGACGGCCGCCGAGGATCTGACCAGCAAGGAAGCGCAGCGCACGGCCACGCTGGCTATCATCGCGCTGGTCCTGCCGCTGATCGCCGGCGCGCGGCTAATGCTGGCGGATACTTCTGTGACCGAGCCGGTGGCGCTCAAGTCGATCGGCAAGCTGCCTGACGACATCGTGGGCCAGATCTACATCGTCACCATCGAGATCTGCGCTATCGCGCAGTTCCCCGGCACGCTAGCGGCCGGAAACGAGGACCTGTGATGACCAGGCCTCGTCCGGACTTCATCAACATTCGCTTGAGCGCGGCCGGGCTCAAGAGGGCCGGCGAAGCGGGCACCGTGGGTTGGGCCAACAGCCGCCGCCATTTTCATTTCGCGGCTGGCGAAATCTACGAGGTGGAGCGCAGCTATGAGTGGAATCACCTGCTGCGCCACGAGTTTTATGAGGGGCAACCGCTGCTCGAAGAGGTTCTAGAAGAGGTTGAGATCGCGCCCGAGGCTGGCCCGGAGCCTGAGATGTCCGCGCAAGAAGAAGAATTGCCCAAGGATGGTGAGTGATGCCCGGACCCTATAATTTTGAGTTTCAAAAAATCACGGCGCGCAACCTGGTGCTGAGCGCGAACAAGCAGGCCGCCTACAACACCGCGATCGCCGGGGCCAGCATGACCCGCCGGCAAAAGTTCGACGGCTCGGCGGTGGGCGAGCTGAAGCAGACGCGCTACAGCGACAAGGCGATGGCGGGCAAGGGCACCGAGTTCGCCACCCAAGGCCTGATCACGGGCTGGGATTCGGCCTTCACCTTCAAGGCGGACGCCGACGACTGGCTGCTCGGCTGGGCGCTGGCCTTCGCCATGGGCAAGGATGTGACCACCGGCGCCGGGCCTTACCTGCACACCCTCAGCTTCGACGAGACCACCGTGCAGGCCCCGGCCGCCAGCATCTACCTGCAAGACACCGCCGCCGTCTTCTGGACGCTGGTGGACATGGGCCTCGCCGACCTGACCATCACCTTCCCGGCGCGCGGGCCGATCACGCTGTCCATGAGCTTCGTCGGCACCGGCATCTGGGTGGACGGCGTCATCGGCGCTCTGCCGGCGCTGCCCGCCGCCTACGCCTACATGCTGGGCTCGGATGTGGTGTTCTCGATCGGCGCCCACGGCGCGACCGTGTCGAAGATCGGCCGCTTCATGAGCGGGTCGATCAAGATCTCGACCGGCGTCAAGAATCACACCGCGCCCGGCCTGGGCCTCTACGGAGCCTTCCCGCTCACCGGGTTGCGCAAGGTGAGCTTCAGCGCCACCATCGCGGCCAGCAGCGCGGAAGATATTCGCCCCATCTTCGACACCAACGAGCTGCAGGAGGTCAATTTCACCGGCACCAGCGGAACCTCCATCGTGGCGCTCGATTTCCCCTATTGCAACCTCAAGACCACCAAGCTCGGCGCCAGCGGCAACAGCGTGGTGTGGCAGATCGACGGCGACGAGACCACCATCTTCAACCAGGGCGGCAGCGGCGTGCTAAACGCAGCGGTCACCAACAGCCAGGCTACGGCTTACCTGATCGGGGCCTGATCGAGTTTTCCTTTTCCGGAGCGCGTTTTCACTGCTTTGCGCGCTCCGGCCTTTTTCTTAGTGGCACCGCTCGCGTTCTACGGCGGGCGTTTTGAGGCTTCCGCATGAGCTGCGCGGATCTCAGGCACGGCAGGGTCCTTCACCCTGGGAACGTCACAAAAAACCCAAACAAAAAAAAGGAAGGACTCCCATGTCTACTCTCAACTTCATTGACCTCGCTCTGCGCCGCAGGGTTTGCCTGCGCCAGGGCAGCGCTGTCGTCGGCTATTACGTCAAGCCGATCGCAGAAGCGCAGTGGTTCAAATTCTTCGACGGCATCGTCTCCACCGCGGTGCGCGACGGCAAGCAGATCGTGCAGCACACCGACGCCACCTCCGCGGGGCTCGGCCTGGTCGCGGACGCCCTCAAGCTCGGCGACGACGCGCCGCCCGTGCCCCTGGCGCATCGCCTGGCCATCGCCAACATTCTTACCTCGGCCTACGTGCCCACGCCGGAAGAAACCGCCGCGCAGGAAGAGATGCCGCCTGAGGCCGTGCGCCTCTACACCATCTGGGGCGCGGGCGACGGAGAGGGCGACGCCATGCGGCGGTTCAAGAACCTGGTGCATTGGTTCGACGCGCCCTCGGCCGAGCAGTACCGCCGCTACCGGCGCGACGACAGCCGCGCCCAGATCGTGAGCGGCTCGCGCAAGGGCACCACCATCTACCGCGGCGCGCAGCGCACCCTGGCGGCCTTGTACGACGAGCTGATCGTGAACGTGGCGGGCTACGCCGTCAACGGCACGGACCTGCAAGGGCGCGAGCAGATCTCGCTGCACATGGACACTTATCACAAGGTCTCGGCCGCGCTGGGCCTCTTTTCCGCCGCCGTGCCCGAGATCGAGGAGGACGAGGCGTAGATGGCTATCGACGTGACACGCGACGCGGAAGGGTTGTGCCAGGCGCTCAGTGAACTGCTGGAGCACGGCTTTGCGCAGTCGCGCGTCACACGGTCGCTGGAAGATTCCGACGAAGGCGGCCGCGACCGCATCCATGGCTCGCTGCCGCCGCTCACGCTTTCGCCCGGCTACTACAAGCGGGCCGAGTACCTGCTGTGGCTGGAGCGGTGCAGGAAGACGGGGCTGGCGCAGGACCATCTTTCCATGGCCGAGGCGGACGGGCTGATGGCTGTGGCTGAGGCGCGGGCGGCTTTCGAGCGCAACCACCCGCCCTGCGGCATCTGCAACGCGTTGC
Organism: Acidobacteriaceae bacterium; assembly: GCA_003162495.1. Classification (GTDB taxonomy): domain Bacteria; phylum Acidobacteriota; class Terriglobia; order Terriglobales; family Acidobacteriaceae; genus Telmatobacter. Next base: position 7,144 of record PMOF01000212.1, on the reverse strand, counting down.
AGGATTCGCCCTTCGCCGCGAGCTGCTGCAAGTGCGGAACCGAGTTCATGCGGAGGTCGGCGTAGATGGGCGTGCCCGTAACAATCTCGATCAACGTGACTGATGGCAACGCCGCTGAGGCGGTGCAGCAGGTCGTGACGCAACTGAATGCGATCGGTCCGGCCGGAGAAGCGGCGGGCGCGCAGGCCAGCGCGGGCCTGGATCGAGTGATCGCCACCACCATGAGCGCGCGCGAAGAGGCGCGGCTGATGAACGAAGAGCTGCACCTGGGCATGTCGCGCGCCATGCTGGGCGTGGTGGCCGACACCAATCTTCTTTCCGGAGCGATTCACGCGATCGGGCCGGCGCTGATCGCTATCGGCGCGGTGGACATCCTGTCGAAAATGGGGGAGTCGGCGTACAACCTGTACGAAAAGTACATCGACATCGACGGCGCGCAAAAGCAACTGTTGAAAACGATGGAGGAGGGCCGCGACAAGGACTTCATCGACGTCCACTCCCTGGAAACGGCGCGGCTGCGCATCGACCAGGCCACTTCCGCAATGATCGCTTTTCGCGGAGCCGCGGAAGGGATGCACAGCGGCGGCATAGGAGATATCTTGTCGNNAACTCTCCGGCATGAGCGCCAAGGCAGCGGGGCAGACCCAAGAGCTATCACCACGCGAGCAGAGCTTGGCGCATCAGCAACGGATGGCGGATATCGAAGCGGAGCACGCCGGGGACAGCGAGCTGAAAGGCCAGGGCAAGATCACGGCTGAGCTTGAAAAGCAGCTCGAACTCGACAAGGAAAAACAGAAGTACACCGCGATCGACGAGAAACAACGGGGCAACCCCGGCGCATCCGATGCCGGGAAAGGCTTACAGAACGACGAGGACACGTCGGCGCGCAAGAAGGCCATCGCAGAAGAGATCGCGCTGCGGCGGCAGGAGACCAGCCAGATCATTCAAATGCAGAATGAGGCCACCAACGCGGGTCTCGAAGGCAACGCGCTGCGCGCGGCGCAAGAGCAGGAAGCGATCGACGCCGTAACGCGGAAGTTCCTCGAAGGCGAGACCGACAAGCGGACAGCCTCGGCCGAGACGGCCGCCATCCAGCAGAGATACATGGCCGAGGCGGCGAAGATCCAGCAGCAGCTCGACGAGCAGACCGCGCACATGGCCGACGAGGCCGAGCAGGCTGGCCTCAAAGGACTGGTGCTGATGGAGTCGCAACTGAAGACGCGGCTCGACAGCGTCAACGCGGCCGAGCGCAAGGCCGTTGGGCCTGGAGGTACGGAGACAGACGCGCAATATGCGGACTTCAATTCGCAGCGGGCGTCAGCGGAGCAAACGGCAGACCAGCGCATGACCGAGAGCCGCGAGCAGTTCACTGAGCGCGTCAAGACGCTGGAGGATTCTGCGAACAATTTCATGCTCTCCGGCTACGCCAAGATCGAGTCCGAAACCGTAGCCCACCTGGACAAGCTGAGCAAAGCCTACGAGGAAGAGTACGGCAACGACCGGAGCCAATGGGCCGGTTATCAGCAGGCGCAGACCGCGATCGAGGCGGACGCGGACCGCGAGCGCCAGCAGCTCCACCAGAAGACCATGCAGCAGATCCAGAAAGAGGAGGAGCAGACCGCGCGCCTGCTGCTGCCCGAGTGGCAGCAGGCGCAGCTCGCCGTCGAGGACGCGTACAAGCAACGCCTGGCGGTTATCACTCAGGACGTGAAGCAGCACGTCATGACCGAGCAGGAGAGCGCGGCCGCTGTGACGGCCGCCTGGCAGCAGGAACAGGCCGACATGGTCAAGGCCATGGACCAGACCCGCGACAAGCTCGCGGGCAGCCTGAGCAGCCTGTTCAGCAATCCGACGCAGTTCTTCGAAAAACGGGCCATGGACACAGCGTTCCAAATGATGAGCAACGAAATGATGGCCTATTTCAAGCAGAGCGGTGCGGGCTCGAATCTGCTCGAATACATCTTCGGCATGGGGCCAGAGATGAGCACCTCGACCAACCCCATGACCGCGATTCAATCCGCGCTGGGCATGGGCGGCGCGACGCACACGGGCGGCTCGCTGGCCACCGGCGCCACGCTGGGCAACGCCGGCACCACGCTGCTGTCTGCGGGCCAGTTGCAGATTACCGCGGCGCAGGCGCTGCAGTCGGCCGCCAGCTCGCTGCAAATGGGCGGCAGCGGGACTGGGCTCGGAGGCGGAGGACTTTCCTTTGGCGGGAGCACCAGCGCTCTAGGCAACGGCTTTGGGGGCGGCGGAGGAGGGACTGGAGGCGGCGGAGATTTCGGTTCGCCGAACATGGTTGCTGGCGGCGCGGCCGGAGACTACTCGACCGGGATCGGCGACGGCAGCACGGACTTTGGCTCGGCCACCGGCCCGGCAGCGAGCGCAGGCATCACGGGCAACCAATATCTGGGCGCGGCGGGTGCGGCGGTCACCGGCGCGGCGGGCATCTATTCGGCCTACACCAATTCAAACCCCGTGGCGGGCGGCATCTCCGGAGCCATGGCCGGGGCGGAGATCGGCTCGCTGGCGGGCCCCGTGGGCACGGTGATCGGCGCGGCGCTGGGAGGCATCACCGGCATCCTGGCGGGCGTGTTTGGAGACCAGGGCCGGGGCGCGGCCGAGTCGCTCGACGTGAACACGGTGCAGCCTGGCATCGCCAAGGACATGCAGGATTACAACGCCGGGCGCAGCGGCTACACGCAGATCTATAACAACCTTTCGCAGATGCTGATCTCTGCGCAGAACTCGACCCAGCAGGAGGGAAGCGGTGCGCGCAATTACTTCAATTCGAATATCCAGCCGGAGATCAACGCCGCGCTGGCGCTGATCCAAAAAGAAGAGCGCGGCGGCCGCAGCGCGGTGACCATGAGCGCCGCGCAATATCACGACGGCGGCTTTACCGGAAACTTTGGGGATCTCGACATGGGCGGCGGCGAGGGCTTCGCCAAGCTGCTGGCCAACGAGTTTGTGGTCACGCCCGGAGCGGCGGCCGCGCACGCGCCCATGCTGCAGGCCATGAACGCCGGGGCCAACTTCTCTTACTCAAACAATGTGCAGCCGCGCATGCCGGCCGGCTCCAGCTCGGGCGGCGGCGCAAGCATCACCATCCAGGCGATCGACTCGAAGTCTGTCGCCACCTGGGCCAAGGGCGGCGGCGGCCGCGCGCTGGTGGCGGCCATGAATCAAGCGCAGCGCCAGTACAGCGGCGTGGGGAGAGGATAGATGCCTTACACCGACATTCTGAATCCGACGCCGACGCATCCGCTGAACCCTGACTACGCTTTTTTCCGGAAGCGGCCGGTCACCCACCTGGTGGCGAAGGCGAATCACGGCGCGCCCTACCTGCGCGATGTGACCGATATCCTGCACCAGTTCTCGCTGGGATGGAACGACAAGCTCGAATCGGACATGAACCGGCTCAAGTGGTACTACGAGCAATACCGCAACGGCCTCTTCACCTACATCGATCACGAGGGCCGCGGGCGTCACTATGTGGGTCGCTTCTCCACGCCGGTCGAGCCTTCGCCCATCAGCCACAATCACTGGTCGGTGCAGCAGATCCTTTTCGATGAAGTTCCCGGCGTGCCCATGATCCAGTACCCGAGCGATTGGATGCGCGACGCGATCTGGGCGATGAGCGTGAACGACTTTGGAAATCGCATGGTGGCCAACGTTGGAGGCACCTGGACGCTGATGGCCGACGCCAACGCGAAGAGCGGTTACCGCTTTGCCAGCGGCGGCATTGAATTGGGCATCTATGCCGCTGCTTACGTTTACCTCGGCTACGGCTTCCAGTTCTGGGCGCCCACCGGCCCCACGCTCGGCAAGGGGCAGCTGGTGCTCGATGGAAATGTGGTTGGAACCGTCGACTTCTATTCCGCGGCCGTCAATCCTTCGTCTATGCTCTTTGAGTTACAGAATGTGGTCTCCGGATTGCACACACTGACCCTTCAACAAACGGCCACAAAGAACGGCGCAAGCTCCGGCTACACGGTCTATTTCGATGCCCTGAAGGTGATGATCTAACCGATGCCCTATCCCTACCCATCCGAGCTGATTCAGATCATGGCGTCGATGACCGGCCCCGCGCCGATATGCCTGCTCGATGTGGTCAGGATAGATGGAACGAGCTTCCACTGGGGCAACAAGGAAATCGACGTCGCTCCGGTCTATCCCTTGACGCTGCCCGGCACCCCGCCTGGCTGGTGGGGCGGCCTGGTCAATCCGCCCGCAGACTACGACACCCACTATTTCCCCTGGCTGCTGAGCGCAACCGGCTTTCATCACACGCGGTCGATGCAGTCCGACACCGCCAGCATCATGATTCAAGATGTGAGCGGCAACACGCTGCAGCGCGACATGGCCGGTCTGATTATCGCCAGCTCCTTCGAGGGCGCGCTGTTCTGTTTTCGCGAGTGGAACCCGCTGGCGCAGCAGACCGAATTTGAGCAGCACGGGCGGCTGACCGTGTTATCGAGCAGCGAACTAGAAGTCACTTTTGGGGCGAATCAGCTCTTCAATCCGAATGACTACGACGGCAACCCTTATGCCTATTCCGAAACCTGCCAGTGGCGCTATGCGTCCCCTGGCTGCGGAGACACCACCGACAACCCCTGCCAGCAGACGTATGTAACTTGCCGGCAGCCCAATCGCTTCTTCGGGGTGCTCAACACGGTCGTCTTCCCGCCGACGCCGCCTACCGCGAACGTGAGCACCAACCAGGTCGAATACCGGAGGGTTGTCTAAGTGCCCACTGGCAATATCTGCACGGCTAACATCGGCACGCCGCTCCCCCTCGCCTACGGCTTCTTCCGCGCCACCGGCATGCGGTTGATCGACTTCGCTGTTGCGCCCACCGTGGGCGTTCCGCTGGGCACCTTTCCCGCGGGATTGGAAATTGGCTTCTGGGATCTCGGCGAGGGCGAGTTAGATGGCTGCGACGCGCTGTGGATCAACAACGATCTTGAATTCGCATTCGATCCCCTCGGCATTCTGATGGGCACTAGCTATGTCGGCGTCACACCGTCGGATACGGCGACGACGCCTACGCTGAACGCCTTTGCATTCCACACCGGGTGCGACGCGCCCACTGGCGCCGGGCCGGGCTACTCCGCCGTGCATCAGTGGATCGACCCGCTGTGGCAGTATCTCGGCTCGCTCGCGACTCCGCTCTGTTACTCCCGGCGCGCTTACTATGCGATTGGCTGGACGCCGCCCACCAGCGGCGGAGGCACCATCGCGCCGATCGGCGATTTCAGGGGCATGCGCTGCCGCATCTTCGATGGCTACGGGAATCAGACCGCTTACATCTTCACCACCAATCCAGTGTGGCACGCCGTGGATCTGTGGCTGCGCCGGGCGATCAAGCCGGAATACGCGATCGACCCAAGCACCGGGCCGACGCCGCTGACCGCTCAGGAACAAGCCTGCTTTAACTGGGCTTCGATCTACGCGGCGGCGCAGTATTGTGACTACGTCCTGGCCAACGGCCAGCCGCGGTTCATGGGCAGCTATGTGTTCGCGAGCGGCTCAATGCTGCAGTCGATGTTAGAGCAGGTTATGCTCTGCTGCCGCGGCTACACTTTTGAATATGCGGGGCAAATTTATATCTTCATCGACCAGCCGCGCGACTCCACTTTTCTAGTTTCCGGCAAGCACCTGGTGCCGGGCTCCTTTGAGGCTGATAACACGGAGATCAATCAGGCGCCCAACCGCTTCATCGCGCAATTTCTAGAGCTGGGGCTGCCGGCCGTGGCCGAGATCGCGACGATCGACAGAACAGCGACGAACGTGCAGATCATCACCACGAATCCAAACCCCGCCGCGCCGGCGGACATCATCAGCGTGGGCGGCGTGACGGATAGTTCGTTCGACGCTTGCTACGATGTGGCCACCACGCCCAGCGACACGGAGATCGATTCCACCATCAGCGGCGGAGTTACAGCGTCAAGCACCGGCGGCTCTATCGGCTATATCCAATCGCGCTTCAGCCAGCGCAACCCCGAGATATCTCACTTACAACACCAGATGGCCCAGGGGCAGATCCTTCCGCCCGCTGTCACGGGCACCAGGCTGAAACGGATCAAGGTCACTTATGATTTTGCCAGCGCGACCTACGACCAGGCGATGCGCTTATTGCAGTACGAGACTTATCGCGGGCTTGGGCTCGACTTTCTCAATCCCAACCTGCTGATGCAGGTCGACGGCAATCTCAGCCGTCTGGGCGCGGCCTACCAGCCGCCGTTCGGCATCACGCTTAGCCTCTTTGCTGAAAGCGTGGACGTGAACGGGAACGCCCTCAAGGCGCAGTTACAGGGCGATATCATCACCCTCGATCCGACCGTGTTTTTTGAGTTCGCGGGCGACTACGAAATCACCGATCGATATATCACGCCGTTCCAGCAGCAGATTATGGACGCGACCACTGGGGATTTTGTTTCGCCGACGTCGCGATCTGGCGCGCTTGCCACCGGCTCCGATCAAAACTCAGGGGTGCTGAAGCTGACGTTGCGCAGCTTCAATCGCAGCGCGGGCATCTTTACGGATGTCTCGAACGCGCCCAATGCCAGCTTCCAGACCGTGCCGGGTCAACTCCCGTTCGCCGGCACTGGCGGCTCTTACTCGGTGACCTCGGGGACGCTCACCGTTTCAACTCCCTATACACTGCCTGGCGCCAGCGGTTCCTATGCCACCTGGACCGCTGTCACACTTGTGCTGCCCAACGGCACCACGCTCACGTACAGCGCCTCGAATTATGGTGGGTTAGCGGAGGGTAGTTACGGGCCGTTCTACCTCTACATTGTCGATCCAACTCTCGCTGGCGGCTCGGGGAAAATCTCGGTCTACACGAGCCCGCCGACACCTGGAACCGGAGTGTTTGAGCTGACCGGTTTTACCACGCCGCCGATCCCGCTGAGCGGCTCCAATCCGCCCAACACTTTCACCTACAGCTTGTGATGTAGATAAGGCCCAGATCGCGGGCCACCAACACCCCTCCCAAAGAGGCTCCGGAAGGTGTTGGTGAAGTGGTGAAAGTTGAGGGGTGATTTCGGAGTCTATGGTTTTCTGGATATGGGGCAAGTTTTTAGCACCACTACAGCGTAATTCCGGTATTCACTACAACGAAGCGGCGGCGGCAACA
>PMOF01000093.1:376-4406 GCA_003162495.1 Acidobacteriaceae bacterium | reverse complement strand
GTCGATGCCGCGATTGCGGCCAACGCCGTGATGGGCGTGGTGCAGCCCTATGTGAATGGAATGGGCGGCGATCTGTTCGCGATCTACTACGAGGCAAAGACCGGCAAGCTGTACGGGCTGAACTCGAGCGGGTGGACGCCGAAGGCGCTGACGATTGACTACATGACAGCGCACCACATGGACCACATCAATCCCATCGGAGCGGAGACCGTGGATATCCCGGGCGCCGTGGCTGGTTGGGATGCGCTGCGCACCAGGTTTGGCACGCTCCCCTTCAGCCAGACGTTGGCTCCGGCCATTTACTACGCCGAAAACGGATTCCCCCTGGCGGAGCGGAATGCTCGCTACTGGGTGGCGAAGAGCCTGCTGAATCAACCGGGATACCGCGAGACTTACCTGCCCAACGGCGTCGCGCCAAAGGTGGGAGATACGTTCCGAAACCCGGCCCTGGCGCACTCGTTGCGGGAGGTCGCCGCGCATGGACGCGATGCGTTTTACAACGGTCCCATGACCGAGACCATGGTGAAATTTCTCGACGCGCAGGGGGGCACGCACACGGTCGAGGACTTCAAGGATTTTCAGCCGGAGTGGGTCGATCCTGTCTCGACCACCTATCGCGGATGGACCGTCTACGAACTGCCGCCCAATGGGCAAGGCATCGCCGCGCTCTCCATGTTGAATATCATGGAGCAGTTTCCCATGGGCCAGTATGGGCACAACTCTGCCGATGCGCTGCACGTGATGATCGAGGCCAAGAAGCTGGCCTATGCCGACATGCACAAGTACGTAGGCGATCCGCACTTCACGCCCGTACCTGTGAAGGAGTTGATCTCGAAGGAGCTGGGCGTGCAGCGCGCCAAGCTGATCCAAATGGACAAGGCCGCGTGCCAGGTGGTTCCTTCGGATATCGAGAAAATGCTCGACGCTCACGGGAACTCGACCATCTATCTCTCCACCATTGACAAGGACGGCAACATTGTCTCGCTCATCCAGAGCAACTTTGCCGGCTACGGCACGGGCATGGTAGCGCCCGGCCTGGGCTTCTCCTTCCACAATCGCGGCGCGGGATTCGAGCTGACGCCGGGACTTCCCAATTCGCTGGCCGGGCACAAGCGGCCGCTGCACACCATCATTCCGGCGTTCATGGAAAAGGGAGACATACACATCGGGTTCGGCATCATGGGCGGCTGGAACCAGGCGCAGGCGCATGCGCAGTTTGTGGCCAACGTAGTGGATTACGGCATGAATGTGCAGGCGGCTCTGGAAGGCGAGCGGTTTACGAAAGGGACCTTTCAGGGTTGCGATGTGCAGATGGAAGAGACGATTCCAGAGCCGGTGCGCGCTGAACTCACCAAGCGGGGACACGCGATTCAACTGCTGGAGCCGTTCTCGTTTACCGTAGGCCAGGGCGAAGCTGTAGTCAGAGACAGCGCGCGCATGGTCAACTTTGCCGGAGCAGATCCGCGCTCGGACGGCGAGGCCATCCCGCAGGGACCGGACACGAAGTAAATCTCAGTCAAGGCTAGCGATTATTGAAACGGAGGCTTCCCGACCGGAAACCCGCTCCCTCTGTAACCAGATTTTGCTGTTTGTGCGTGCCATAGGCGAGAATGGGGGAGACAGCATGCCGAACAGCACACGCACTTTCGAGCCCCCTTTTACCGACGTGCCTGGAGCGCTGGCAGAGATTCGCGCTGGGCGCATGGTGGTGGTGGTGGACGACGAGGATCGCGAGAACGAAGGCGACCTGACGCTGGCCGCCGAGCATGTGACACCGGAGGCGATCAACTTCATGGCCCGCAACGGCCGCGGCCTGATCTGCCTGACGCTGACCGAAGAGCGCGCCGATCATCTGCGGCTGTTCCCGATGACGCAGCAGAATTCCTCGCGGTTTGGCACTGCGTTTACCGAGACCATTGAGGCCCGCGAAGGGGTGACGACCGGCATCTCGGCCGCCGACCGGGCGCACACCATACGAACCGCGATCGGCGCCAACGCCACTTATAGCGATCTGGCGCGGCCCGGCCACGTGTTTCCGCTGCGCGCGCGCAAGGGCGGGGTGCTGGTGCGCGCGGGGCAGACTGAGGCTTCAGTCGATCTGGCGCGGATGGCGGGGCTCAACCCGTCGGGCGTGATCTGCGAGATTATGCGCGACGACGGAGAGATGGCGCGCATTCCCGACCTGATTCCATTCTGCGCGGAGCACGGGCTGCAGATTCTTACGGTCGCGGAACTGATCCGCTACCGGCTGCGCAACGAGCGTTATATTGTGCGGGCCGGGGAGAGCGTCATCCAGACCCGCTACGGCGAGTTCCGGATGATTGCCTATGAGAGCGCGGTGAACGGCGGCGAAAGCCATGTGGCGCTGGTGCGCGGCGAGCTTTGCCAGGAGTGCGAGCATCGCGGCGGAGCGCCGGGCGTCTGCACCCATGCCGTGCTGGTGCGGGTTCATACGCGATGCACGGCGGGCGATGTGTTTGCGGCGGACTGCCACTGCCGCGAGATGCTGGACCAATCGATGCGCATGATTGCCGAAGCGGGTTGCGGCGCGATTCTTTACCTGCACAACACTTCACGCGGTTTTGAAGTGGAGAGTGCGCCCGTTTCAGAAGAGGCATTTGAGCCCGGGGGAGCGGCTGCTATGCTGGACGGGAAAACAAAGCAAGTGGGGCGCCTCATCCTGCACCGGGAACTGCGTGCGCGCGAAGGCGCGCAGGCTCGAACCGGGCGCAACCTGCGGGCCATTGGGCTGGGTGGGCAGATTCTGTCCGACCTCGGCATCCGGCGCATTCGCCTGCTGTCGAATACGCCCATGCACATTCCGGCTCTTGAAGGGTTCGGGCTTGAAATCGTGGAACAGGTGCCCATTCCGGTGGAGGAATGCAGCCGCGTAGGTTGAATGATTAAGAACCTGCGTATTGAAGTTGGCGGGAAGGAAACCCGTACAGGGAAGGTGCGGGATGCAGGGGTTAGGGAGAAAAGTGATCAATTTTGACCACTTTTATGGGCAACAATTCTGTAGTCTGGCCGAGACTGTCCAGGGGAAAAGTCCGGCGGGAAATCCCGCCAATCGGAATCGCGCGGAAATGCATCTTCGCCTTTGACAGGCCGATGGCAATGACGCTCTCTGAGGCCAAATAACTCGAACGAGGAAAAGTTGGATTTCAATGAGCGTTCATTTAGTCAATCCCAGCGATAATTCATTTGGCACCGCGGTGATCACGCCGCGCTGGCTGTTTGTGCTTGCGGCAGCGACGCCGCGATCGGCGGGCGACCCCATTCTCGTAGACGAATCTCTGGAGCAGATTAATCCGGAGACCATTCATGCGGGCGACATTGTGGGCATCAGCGTGCACACGGGCAACGCTCTGCGCGGATACGCGGTAGGGAAAATGGCGCGCAGCCGGGGCGCGTGGGTGGTCTACGGCGGAATTCACGCGACGCTGTTTCCCGAGGAAGCTTTGGAGCGCGGAGAAGCGCACGCGGTGGTAAAGGGCGACGGAGACATTGCCTGGGGGAAGGCGGTGGCCGATTGCCAGGCCGGAAAGCCGGAACGGATTTACGAAGGCGGCCGGATTGAAGGTGGGCAGTTCCTGGCTGCGCGCTGGGACCTGATGGCGCCCGAGAAATATATGTGGGCCTCGGTGCAGACCATTCGCGGGTGCCCCAAGCATTGCTCTTTCTGCAGCGTGTGGCGGACGGACGGGCAGAAGCCCCGGCAGCGGCATTTCCAAAGCGTAATCGACGAAATCGTCAATCTGCGGCGGATTGGATTCAAGTTTGTCGCGCTGGCCGATGACAACTTCTATCCGGTCACATTGACAGATCTGCGCCTGGCCCGGGAGCAAAAAAACTTTGCCAAGCTGGAAGAGCTGATGGCCATTCGCCATGAGCGATTTCAACTGATGGAAGAGCTGGCCAAGCTGCCCAATGACATGGTGTTCTTTACCCAGATCACGATGGAGGCGGGTGAAGACGGCGAGTATCTCGATGCCATGCGCAGGGCCAATATCAAGGGCGCCCTGGTGGG
>PMOF01000093.1:0-350 GCA_003162495.1 Acidobacteriaceae bacterium | reverse complement strand
TCGTTCATCTTCGGACTGCCGACCGACAAGCCGGCAACGTTCGATGCAACGGTGGCCATGGCTCTGAAGGCGGGCGTCACCTTTGCCCAGTTCGTGATGATGACGCCGTTTCCCGGGACGGTCGATTTCGGCCACTGGGAGAAGGAACAGTCGCAACACCCCACCATGGTTGGCGATGTGCCGATTACGCGATACTGGATGATTCCTACCGAAGTCCGGCCCAAGATGTTTACGCCGCACCCGACCATGAGCTCGGAAGAGATTCGGATGCGCACACAAAAAGTGTGGGACAAATTCTATAACTGGGGTCCGATCTGGAAGCGTTCGGCCTGCTGCCCGAATATCACTTC
>PMOF01000081.1:1883-4524 GCA_003162495.1 Acidobacteriaceae bacterium | reverse complement strand
TCAAAAGAGCTGACGCATTTCTCTCTCGCCGACTATGTTGCCGCCGATCATGCCCCCGCCTCCGGCAAGGCCAACGATAATGAGCCGAAGTTTTTCGCCGAGTTCAACACGCTCGTTGCCGATACGCCCATCGACCAGATCGGAACCTATCTGCGCTGGCATCTGCTGCACGCCTACGCCGGCACCAGTTTGCCCGAGAGTTTTGAAACCGAGAGCTGGAACTTCTATGCGCACATTCTCAACGGCGCGGAGAAGCAGCAGGAGCGATGGAAGCGCTGCACCAGCTTGATCGATCGCGAAATGGGCGAGGCGCTTGGCCAGGTCTATGTGGCAAAGTATTTTCCGCCCGCGGAAAAGCAGAAGGCCCTCGAGATGACCCTGGCCATCGAGCAGACGATGGACAAGGACATCGACGGGCTTGACTGGATGAGCGCCGCCACCAAAGTCGAAGCCAAAGACAAACTGCACACCGTGATGAACAAGATCGGCTATCCGGACAAGTGGCGCGACTACTCCAGGCTGGAGATTGTGCGCGGCGATGCGCTCGGCAATCAGGAACGCGTGCGCGAGTTTGAATTCGCGCGCGACCTTGCAAAGATCGGCAAGCCGGTGGACAAGGGCGAGTGGTTCATGTCGCCGCCCACCGTGAACGCCTACTATGACCCGCAGCAGAACAACGTCAACTTCCCCGCCGGCTACTTTCAGCCGCCCTTCTTCAGTGACAAAGAAGATGACGCAGCCAACTACGGCGATATGGGCTCGACCATTGGCCACGAACTCACGCACGGCTTCGATGACGAGGGACGGCAGTACGACAAGGATGGCAACTTGAAAAATTGGTGGACCAAAGATGACGAACAAAAATTCTCTGACCGCGCCGATTGCATGGTCAAGCAGTACGACGCCATCGAGGCCGTGCCCAGCGTGCACCTGAACGGGAAATTGACCCTCGGCGAAAACCTGGCCGACCTGGGCGGACTATGGCTGGCGTGGCTGGCGTGGATGGATAAAGCCCAGGTGGCGCATCTTGACATGAACGCCAAGACCGACGGCTATACGCCCGACCAGAGGTTCTGGATTGCGTATGCGCAGCAGTGGTGCACGCAAACCCGGCCTGAGCAGTTGAGGAGCCAGGCCCAGGGTGATCCCCATGCGCCCGATGAATACAGAACGAACACCGTGCTTCAGGATTTGCCGGAGTTTGGCAAAAGCTTCAGTTGCAAAAAGACAGCGGCGATGGTGCGCGACAACCCTTGCCGGATCTGGTGACAGTCGATCCTCGGCGGCTGCGGCCCTCATCCGCCTAGCGCAAACCTCTTCGCCGACTCCAGCAGCCGGGCCACTGACTCCTTCGAACACGACTCGGAGTAGATGCGCATCAGCGGCTCGGTCCCGCTGGCCCGCAGCAGCAGCCACGTCTCGGCTGCGTTCTGCTTCGTGGCCGCTTCAGGATTGTCCAAAAAGAACTTCACCCCATCCAGGTTTTCCTGGCGCAGGATCGGCATCCCAGCAAACACCGGGTCGCCTGTCTTCAGCGCCCTCGCCCGCGCAATCGCTCCGTTCTTGATCTCGTCGGAGATGTGCAGATCGATGCGCGCGTATTGGTGTTCGCCGTATTCGGCTTGCAGGTCGGCCACCAGTTGTCCAAGCGTCTTGCCTTCCTCCGCCATCACGTTGGCCAGCAGCAGCGCGTTCAGCAGCCCGTCCCGCTCCGGCAGGTGACGCTGGAAGCCGATGCCTCCAGACTCCTCGCCGCCCATCACAATCTCCCGCTCCAGCATCAGGTCGACAACGTACTTGAAGCCGATGCCGTGTTCGATCAACTCCCTTCCATGCTTGGCACAGATTCGGTCCAGCATCTTGGTCGTGTTGAAGGCGCGCGTCACCGCCCCCGGCCAGTTCTTGCGCCTCAGCACCCAACTCAGCAGCACCGAATAAATCTTGTGCGGATCCACAAACTCGCCGTGCTCATCGGTCGCGCCGATCCGATCCGCGTCTCCATCCGTGCACAGCCCCGCCTGGCATCCGTTGGCCACCACCGCCTCGCCCAGCGCCCGTATGTGCGGTTCAATCGGTTCCGGATTGATTCCCGGAAAGAGCGGATCGACATTGCCGCGAATCTGCACGTGGGCCACGCCGATGCGGGTAAAGATATCGGCGATGAGGGTCCGTCCGGCGCCATACATCGAGTCGATGCAGAACTTCATGTTCGACTTCGCAATCAAATTCAAATCCGCAAAATTCTCGATCGCTTTGAGGTAGGTGGGCAGAAAATCGACTTCCTCGATAAGCGCCGGCCGCGCGGACTTGTTCACCGGCTTGCCCAGATAAGACTCGATCGCCGCAATGATCGATGGCTTTCCCGATCCTCCGTACCACGCCTTGTACTTCACCCCATTCCATTCCGCCGGATTGTGCGACGAGGTAATCATGATGCCCCCGGCCGCGCCGCGCTCGCGCACCCCGAAGCTCAGCGCCGGCGTGGGAGTAATGTCATTGGCCAGCATCACCGGAATCCCCGTGGCCGCCACCACCTCAGCGCAGGCTCGCGCAAAATCTCGGGAGCCGAAACGCGTATCGTAGCCAATGCACAGTCCCTTGCCGGGATCCTCCTTGGCATGCACATAGGCTGCCACCGCCT
>PMOF01000081.1:0-1846 GCA_003162495.1 Acidobacteriaceae bacterium | reverse complement strand
GTAATCAATGAGTGTAGACAGGCGTTCGGCGGCGGCACAGTCAATCGCCGGGTGCCCCAGAGCCTGCCCTGAGCTTGCCGAACAGTCTCGCTTTTGAGACCTGGGATTTCCCCTTCAAATCAGCTCATCGTGCCCCGAGAGCCCCAGTTCCTTCACAATCTTCCCCACATCCTGGGAGTGATCGCGATGCGCAATCAGCAGCGCATCCTCGGTGTCCACAATCACCAGGTTCTCCACGCCCACCAGCGCCACAAACTTCTTGGGGCTGAAGATGTAGTTGTTGCCCGCGTCAATGGCCAGGTGCCCCTCGGTCTCCGACACGTTCCCCTCGCCATCCCCGCGCAGCCGTGTCTCAAGCTGGTACTCGTAAAGCGAAGCCCACGAGCCGAGATCGTTCCAGCTGAACTCCGCCGGCAGGCAGTAGAGGTGCGACAAATGCTCGCCCTTGGCAGAGCGTGGCTCCAGCACCGCGTAGTCCACGGAAATGTTTTCACACTTGGGATAGAGGGCGTGAAACACAGCTTCAAAGTCCGGCGTTCCATAAGCCGCGGCAATGCCCTCCAGCAGCGGAGCGGTCTCCGGCAAATGCTCGCGCACCGCGCTGGCCAGCGTCCGCGCCGACCACAGGAACATCCCCGAGTTCCAGTAATAATTGCCCGCCGCCACAAACTCCTCGGCCCGATTCTGGTTAGGCTTCTCGGTAAACCGCCTCACATGCAGCGCCGACTCGTCCTTGGTGTAGTCGCCGGTCTCGATATAGCCGTAGCCAGTCTCGGCGCGCGTCGGCTCGATGCCCAGCACCACCATGTTGTCCCCGGCCGCAGCCACCGCGATCCCCTTCTGCAGCGCCTTCAGAAACCGCGGCTCGTCGGCGATCACGTGATCCGAAGGAAAAATCCCCAGCACCGCGTTCGGATTTTGCCTCTCGATCAGAAACGCCGCCAGCCCGCACGCCGGCGCCGTGTTGCGCGCTACCGGCTCCTGCACAATCTGCCCAGCTGGCAAACCAGGCAACTGATCCGCAATCTCGTGGGCCAGGTATTCGTTGGTGACGATCCACGTTTTGTCCAACCCAGCCAGCGGCTTCAGCCGCTCCACCGTCTGTTGGATCATCGAGCGCTCACCATCCAGCGCCAAAACCTGCTTGGCGCGAGCGCGGCGCGACCGCGGCCAGAAGCGGGTGCCGCTGCCGCCGGCCAGGATCACAGGTCGAAAATCGATTGACTTCAACATTGAAAGGACATCCTACGCGACAAACACCACGTTTGCACAGCGTCGAATGACCGTTCTTCCCAGATGGTGGTTGATCGGAGCGTTCGGCGGCATCCCGGCGGCGTAATTTCATTCCCTGCAGCGCCAGGCGCGCCTCAAACTGCCGGCTGCTAAGGGGCTTCTACTTCAACCCGCCCAGGAATTCCCCTATGCGCCGCGTTCCCTCGTCGATATTCTCCCGGGTCACCGGATACGAAAGCCGAATGTGCTCCGCGGTCCCAAACGCCTCGCCCGGCACCGTCACCACGTGCCCTTCATGCAGCAGCCGCGTGGCCAGCTCCGTCGCCGTCCGCACCCCGCCCTTGCCCAAAAACGCCCCGATGTTCGGATACACATAGAACGCTCCCTCCGGCTTAGTGCACGTAATCCCCGGAATCTCCTTGAGCTTCGCCAGCATGTAGTCCCGCAGCTCCACAAACTCCGCGCGAAATTCGCAAACGCAATCCTGCGGCCCCGCCAACGCCGCTATCGCCGCCTTCTGCACCATGCTCGCCGCGTTCGACGTCGACTGCGACTGCAGCTTGCTCAGGTTCGCCACCACCGCCTTCGGCGCCAGCGCATACCCCGCCCGCCA
>PMOF01000323.1 GCA_003162495.1 Acidobacteriaceae bacterium | reverse complement strand
GGCCACTTCGGCCGCACCGAGCCCGAGTTCACCTGGGAAGCCACCGACAAAGCCGCCGCCCTCGCCGAACAAGCCGGGATCGCCGTCGCAGCCAAGTAAATCGCCCGATCAATCAACGCAGACAGCAATGGGACTCATCAACCGATGGGTCCCATTCCTTTTTGCCGCGGCGCGTTTCATCGTGGTACCGATGGAACGATCGCATCCGCAATCTCATTCGTAGCGCAGCGCGATCATGGGGTCCACCTTCATTGCTTTGCGGGCAGGCATATAGCACGCCACCAACGCAATCGCCATCAACAGCAACGCTACCGCGGCAAACGTCAGCGGGTCGGTAGGCTGGACCCCATACAGAAAGCGTGTCATCAGACGAGTCGCCGAGAAAGCAGCGATCATGCCGATGCCAATTCCGGCGCAAGCCAGGCGTGTGCCCTGCATGAGGACCATCGTGAAGATCTGTGAGCGTTGTGCTCCGAGCGCAATACGCACCCCAATTTCCGGCGTACGCTGCATCACCGAGTAGCTGATCACGCCGTACATTCCGATTGCAGCCAGCACCAGCGCAAGCACGCCAAAGGCAGCGACCAGCAGCATCGAGAAACGGTCGGCGGTCATCGAAGCATCGACGACAGCAGTGAGCGTGGCGAAATTTGCAATTGGCAGGTCCGGATCGACTTCATGCGCCGCATCCCGCACGCTGCTGGCGATGGAGACCGGATCGGCCTGCGTGCGAACCGCAAACTGCATCTCCTGCATGTTCGGCCAGGTCTTGATTTCGTTTTGTGTATAGGGCACGAACATCGCCGGACCCGGCACTTCGCGAAGCGACACTTGTTTCACGTCGGCCACCACGCCGACAATCGTTCTTAGCGGCCACTTGGTCGCCCCCACGCCTACCTGCTTGCCAACAGGATTCTCATTCGGCCAGTATTTTTTTGCCATCGCGCTGTTGATGATGGTCACCGGCATCCTGTCCAGGGTGTCCGAAGGCGAAATGTCGCGCCCATGTTGTATTGGCGTGCCGATGCTTGCAAAGTAGTTGGGCGATACAAACAGGTAATTGACGAGCGCGCTCTGCGAGCCGGGCCGAGGCGGAGGAACGCCTGGAATGCGGATATCCGAGCTATCGGTCGGCCCTCCCATCGCCACGATCGAAGCGAATCCGGCAGACTGCATGCCCGCAACCGATTGCAGGCGCAGCAACAGTTGTTGATAGACCTGCGCCATGCGGCCCGTGTCGCTATATTTTGAACTCGGCAGCGGCACTTCGAAGGTCACAACGTGGGTCGCGTCGAAGCCCGAGTTTGAATGCAGCATTCCATAGAAGGTGCGCACCAGCAATCCTGCCGCCGTCACCAGCACCAGCGCCAAGGCAACTTGAGAGATGAGCAGCGCATTGCGAATCCTCGGCGCGGTAGCGCTGCCGCCCGATCGTTGCCCGCCTTCCTTCAAGGCCTCGACCAGATTCATGCGTGTTGCGCCGAAAGCCGGCGCCAATCCAAACAGAATTCCCGCCATCAATGTGATGCCCAGCGCAAAGGCAAGCACCCGCAGGTCGAGGGTGGCCTGGTGAAGTTGGGGAATACTCTGCGGTCCAAAATGCTTCACCAGCAAGAGACTCGCCTTGCCCATCGCCACGCCCAAAACGCCCCCGGTCAACGCCAGCAGCAGACTCTCGGTCATCAGCTGCCGCACCAATCGGCCTCGTCGCGCACCCAGGGCTCCGCGCAAAGTAAGCTCCTTGCTCCGGCCAAGCGAACGGTTGAGCATCAGCCCGGCAACATTCGAACACGCAATCAGCAAGACCACGCTCACCGCGCCGAGCAGCAGCAACAATGGCTGCTGCGTGTCCACAACCGTTTGTTGCGCCAACGGGACGACTGTCGAATACCATCCTTTCCAATTCGGATACTTTTGCAACCAACTCCGATCGAATACCTGCAGGTCCTCGCGCGCTTGTATCAGGCTGACGTCGGGTTTCAACTCTCCCATCACTTCAAGATCGCTTGGCCCTGGGCGAAGAGCCACAGGAAGAGCCAAAGGCACCCAAAGCTGAGTCTGCTTCGGCACGTCGATCCCTTCCGGCATGCCTTCCGGCGTGGGAAAGCTGAAACCCACGGGCATCACACCAACCACCATGTAGGGGAAGCCATTGAGATGAATGACCCTGCCCACAACGCCGCCGTCGCCGCCGAACCTGGACTTCCACAGCCCGTAACTCAGCACCACCTCAAGCTCGCGACCCGGCTGGTCGTCGTCCGCAGTGAAGGTACGGCCCAGCAGTGGAGACATGCCCATCGCCGGGAAAAAACCCGCGGCCACGCGAACCCCTTCAAGCAGTTCCGGGTTGGCCAGTCCGGTCAGGTTGAAGTCGTCCTTCTTGAAAGCGCTCAGATGCTGGTACGCCTTCTCTGCCTGGCTCAGCATTTGGTATTCCGATGGCGACCACGGGAAACTCGCCGACCCAAAAAGCGAGTCAGTCTGGTTCGAACGCCAAAGCATCTCAACCCTGTTTGCGTTTGGATAAGGCAGCGGCTTGAGCAGAATCGTATTCACCAGGCTAAAGACCGCCGTGCTGGCTCCAATGCCGAGCGCCAGCGTGAGCGCGGCAATCAGAAAAAAGCCCGGATTCTTGCGGTACGCGCGCAAAGCGTAATGAATATCTTGAAGCGTAGTTTCCAGCAGACTCGTGCCTCGCGCATCGCGGCAGTTTTCCTTGATCTGTTCGTGGCCGCCAAAGCGGAGACGCGCTTGCCGCGCCGCATCCGCCTGCGTCAAGCCCGCATTCCTGCACTTCTCCACTTCGTGTTCAAAGTGGAAACGAAGCTCCTGATCCAACTCCGTCTCCATCGCCTTGCGGCGTAACAGAGCACGTATACGGAAGCGCAAATCATTCAGCATGGTCCGG
The DNA here is from genome assembly GCA_003162495.1 of Acidobacteriaceae bacterium. Lineage (GTDB taxonomy): Bacteria > Acidobacteriota > Terriglobia > Terriglobales > Acidobacteriaceae > Telmatobacter. Next base: position 760 of record PMOF01000323.1, on the reverse strand, counting down.
CCTCACACACTTTCCAAAATCTGGGTGACGGCTGCGGTCAACTTGAGCCAGCTATCCGTCTCCGCGGCAAGCTGTTTCCTGCCCGCGGCGGTCAGTTCGTAATACCTGGCGCGGCGGTTGTTGTCCGACGTGCCCCATTTTGCCTTGATCCAGCCACGCCGCTCCAGCCGGTGCAGCGCCGGATACAGCGACCCCTGCTGGATTTGCAGCACATCGCTCGAAACCTGCTGCACGCGCTCTGAGATGGCCCACCCGTGCTGCGGCCCCAAAGAGAGCGTTCGGAGTATGAGCAGGTCTAAAGTCCCCTGCGGAAGACCTATTCGTTCTTCACCCACGCTTCACCCTGTTTGCTTCTACAGGAGAGATTACCGCATCCCCCGAGAGAACTTTGTAATTGTATTGTCACTTTTCCTGTCAATGCTCCATGAAATAGAATGCTGCGAAGCGCACAGGTCACTTTCACTGCTGCTGTAATGAGGCAATGGGAGTTGCCGGACTCAGCGCATTTTCCTGTGGAGACATCGATGATTCTAGCTGGGCGCATCACTGCCTTCGCCGCTCTTGCACTCGGCATGGCCGCACTAGCCACCGCGCAAACCGCGCCAACCGCGCCAACCACCGCTCCCTGGAGCTATGAAGGCAAGACCGGCCCGCTGGTCTGGGGCAAGCTGGACCCCGCATATAAAGCCTGTTCCCAGGGCCACGAGCAGTCGCCGGTGGACATTCGCAGCGCACACCTCAACAAGGCCCTCAAGCCCAT
>PMOF01000157.1 GCA_003162495.1 Acidobacteriaceae bacterium | reverse complement strand
GGCATGTGGCAGTTCATGCCGCATGGCGACTATGGGCTGGTCCGCAATGGGTATGTGGATGAGCGCTTCGATCCGGAGAAGTCCACGCGGGCTTATGCGCGCTACATGAAGTTTCTCTACAGTCAACTGGGCGACTGGTACCTGGCCATGGCCAGCTATGACTGGGGCGCGGGCAATGTGCAGCATGCGGTTGAGAAGACCGGCTACGCCGACTTTTGGGAACTGTACAAGCGCAACAACCTTCCAGGAGAGACCAAGAATTACGTTCCGCAGATCCTGGCGGCGATCATTATTGCCAATCACCCGACCCAGTACGGGTTTGACGATGTCACGCTCGACCCGCCGGTGCTGACCGACACGGTGACGATCAACTACTCGGTGGATCTTCGCCTGGTTTCGGACATCGTGGAGGCCCCAGTGGACGAGTTGATGGCCCTGAACCCGAGCGTACTGAGAATGGCCACGCCGCCGGACAGTTCATTCGATCTGCGCCTGCCTGCCGGCACGGCCACGCTTTTCAGTCAGCGCATTGCGGCTATTCCCGAGACCAAGCGCAACGCATGGCGCTACCACCGGGTGGCCGCGGAGGACACGCTGGCGTCCGTGGCGCGGGAGTTTCGCGTTCCGGAGGCAGAGCTGGCCGCGGTGAATCAACTGCGGGCGAGCGGCAGCATACAGGGCGTCGACGCACTGGTGGTGCCGCTGGCCCCCTCGGCGCCGTCTTCGCGGATGCTGATGTATACGGCGCGCCGGGGCGACACGCTGGTGACGATTGCCGACCGCTTCGGGGTGTCGCTGAATCAGCTCCGGCGCTGGAACAACACCACGGGCATCCGAGTGGAGCCAGGCCGCCGCCTGCACGTGGCCGAGCCCGCAAGCGTCACGCGCCCAGGCCGCGGTCCTCGTCGCAAAGCGTCAGCGGCAACGCCCGGAAGTAGCGCAAAGGCGAATGAAACGGGCTCGGCAAAGGGGTCTAATCACGAATCGGCAGCGCACGGGACGAGAACGGGCGGAGGGAAAGGCGGAGCATCGAGCACGAAGAGGCACGGCGGGCAGACGGCCGCGGCAAAGGGAAAGTCTTCCGCGCATAAGCAAAAAACAGGCATGTAGATCATTTGCACTTGTGTTTTAATAGCGTTTGCGTGCAAGCTATTGCTACAATAGCTTCCGCGCAAGGAGCAGGCTGTTCTGTTGCGCGAAGAGACAAATCGAATGATGGCAGCGGGCAATCCGCTGGAGGCGATCGGATGGAAGAAGTGTTCAGGATGTACGCGATGAACGACGGCAACTTCAACGGGGAGCCTGCGGAGCTGGACCCCGACCACGACGAAGACTTCGAGGAAGACGAAGAAGTTGAAACCTCAAGCGTGCTGACCTCCTCAGACGACGATGAGCCGCTGGCCGCAAAGACCTCAATCCCTGCTGCGGAAAAGCCAGTATCGATCCCGGCCAGGAAGAAGCCCGCGAAAGCGGCTTTTTCGGCGAAGCCGCTCGACGATACCTCGGGGGGCGGCACGTCAGGCGGAAAGACGACGGGAATGACAAGTTCCCCAAGCATAAAGGTGGCTAAGAAGGCTCCGGCCAAGAAGGCTGCGGCGAAGAAGAAAGCCGCCAAGAGAGCTCCGGCCAAGAAGGCCGCGGCGAAGAAGAAAACCGCGAAAAAGGTTGTGGCGAAAAAGGCCGCAAAGAAGTCCGCCGCAAAGAAGAAAACCGCTGGCGCAAGGGGCGGAAAGACTGTAGCCAAGAGGGCCGGAAAGCGCGCCAGCAAACCCGCCAAACGAGGCAAAAAGGCGGCAGTCAAGAAAGCCACAAAGAAGGCGCCAGCCAAAAAGGCAGCAAAGAAGATGGTTGCCAAGAAGGGCCACGCTAAGAAGGCATCTGCGAAGAAGAAGAAAAAGAAGTAACGGCAACAGGCAGATCAAGTCAAGCAAAAGAGCCCGGCAAGGTGCCGGGCCTTTTTGCGTCTGAAATGACTTGCGGCAGGCGGCTCAGCCCCGGACCAGGATGGCTGGGCGGCCTTGATTGCGATGTAAGACGAGGCCTGTCAGCCGGGGTCATCCCGGCTCCGCTACCGCTGCGTCTCAATCCCCTTTTCCCATCGCGCTTTACTTCTTCAGTTCCGCCAGCTCAGCCAGCACTTCTTCAGAGTGGTGCGCAGGATCCACCTTGGTCCACTCTTTGACGATTTTTCCCTGAGGATCGATCAGGAACGTGTTGCGGTTGGCAATGGTCCAGGTGCCGAAGTGGCCCAGCGAGCCGTACTGATCCACGACTTTGTGTTCCGGATCGGCGAGCAGGCGGAAGGTGAGCCCCTCCTTGGTGCAGAACTGCTTGTGGCTGTCGGGAGTATCGACGCTGACGCCCACGATGACTGCATTATCGGCGTCGAATTTGGCCTGATCGCGCTGGAAGTTGTGGGCCTCAAGCGTGCACCCGGAGGTCATGTCCTTGGGATAGAAGTAGAGCACCACCCATTTGCCGCGAAAGCTATCCAGGGAGATCTGGGAGCCATCCTGCGAGGGGAGAGTGAAGCCAGGCGCGGCTTGCCCGACGGTTGGCAGCGTTTGATCGGCCGCGTGGACGTTGACAAACGCAATCGCGAGGACAAAAGCAACCGCGGCAACAGCGACCGCGGAAAGGGCGAACAGAATTGGTTTCCTCACAAAGAACCTCCTTGGAATAGAGAACAGGGAATAGGAAACAGGGAATTGCCGACGGCTGGCCGCGAGAATATCCCTGAACTAGTTTCCGCGCGGGGTGGCCACTATGGCAATTCCCGCCCGGTTGGCGCGCTCGAGCAGCGAGTCGCGATCAAATAAAAGAGTACGCCCGGCCTCGACCGAGAGGCAACTGGCGCCGGCCTGGATCATGGTTTCCACGGTAGTGAAGCCGACGACCGGAACATCGAATCGCATGTCCTGATTAGGCTTGGCGACTTTGACAACGGTCAGGCGCCGATCCAAAGTTGAGGGGGAGACGGGATCGGAGCCGTCGAGCGAGCGCATGATCTGGCCGGCGCGCTCAATGGCCGCGTCGGTGCCTTCCATGGCCTCGACGGCTACGCAGGCCTGGGCGGCCACCACCACGGTCTGGCCAATATCGTAACCAGCTACGGCATAGGCCACGCCCAGGCCGCACTCGATGTTCATGCGTTCATTCTCGTCGGGGGTTCGGACGGTGAGCACGCCGGCCTGGGCCAGAAGGGGTTCGAGGAAGGCCGTGGAACTGATCAACTCAATGCCCTCATCGCCGAGAACTTTGGCCACGGCGCCCAGCAGCATATCGGTATTACGGGTGCGCAGATTGAGAAGCAGCTTGGCCAGGCGCCAGTCGGGGCGGATGCTGGAAAAGATTTGCTTGTGCTTGACCTGGCCGGCCATGACGGCTCTGGAGACGCCTTCCTGGTGAAAGGTCTGGATGAGGCGCGAGAGTTCGCCGAGCGAGAGCCAATGGACTGTAATGTCTGGATCCCTGGCCGCACGCTGATCGATCTCCGGGTCGGTCTCCTCGCGAATGGCGGCGACCACGACGGCGAGGCCCTGGGCGCGCGCGGCGTCGAGAAGCAGGAACGGGAAGCGGCCGTTGCCGGCGATGAGGCCTAGCTTCATGGTTACTTGATGACCCCGCGCTGGCTGCGCTCGAGGAAGGCGGCCAGGGTGGCGGCGTCGTCGCCTTCCAGCTCTTTGATTTTTTCGAGGGCCTGCGAGGTGTTCATTTTCGCGGCCAGAAGCAGGCGGAAGGCTTTTTGCAACTGCTTGATACGCTCCGGTGAGAAGCCGCGCCGCTCGAGGCCGATTTTGTTGATGCCGAAGGCCTTGTTTTCGCGGCGCGCGGAGGTCAGCGAGAAGGGCAAAACGTCCTGGGTGACGATGGTGCCCCCGCCGATGAAGGCGTATGGGCCGACGGTGCAGTATTGGTGGACGGGACAGAAGGCGCCCACGGTGGCGTGGTTCTCAATAATGACGTGGCCGGCCAGCGTGGCGGCGTTGGCCAGGATGCAGAAGTCGCCCACCTGGCTGTCATGGCCGATATGTGCACAGGTCATGAGCAGGCAGTGGGA
>PMOF01000311.1 GCA_003162495.1 Acidobacteriaceae bacterium | reverse complement strand
TTCGATTCCCGCCTCGCCTACCAATCATTCAAACCGCCCCTCCTCAAGAACTTGCAATTTTATGTAGGCCGTTTCAACCCTGGGCCTGCCCATTCATCAGCCATCGGTGTATGATTCATCCGCCGCGTCTCCTGTGCCTGCACCTGCGCGGTATTTCCCTCCTGGAGGACACTTCGATGGCGTCAGCAACAGCAGTGCATCCGGGCAAGCTCAGCGATCAGGCGAGCTTTCGCCCGCGTTATGGCAACTACATTGGCGGCAAATGGGTCGAGCCTGCATCCGGCCAGTACTTTGAGAACATTACCCCGATTACGGGAAAGACTTTCTGCGAAATTCCGCGCTCCAACGCGCAGGACATTGAACGGGCTCTTGACGCGGCGCACGCGGCGCGCGAGAGCTGGGGCCAGACCAGCCCCACGCACCGCGCCAACATCATGAACCAGATTGCGCAGCGCATGGAGGACAATCTCGATATGCTGGCGCTGGCCGAGACGTGGGACAACGGCAAGCCCATCCGCGAGACAACCGCAGCCGATCTGCCGCTGGCCGTCGATCACTGGCGCTACTTTGCGGGCTGCATTCGGGCGCAGGAAGGCAGCATCTCCGAGATCGACCACGACACGGTGGCTTACCATTTCCACGAGCCGCTGGGTGTGGTGGGGCAAATTATTCCGTGGAATTTCCCCATCTTGATGGCCACCTGGAAGGTAGCGCCAGCGCTGGCCGCGGGCAACTGCGTGGTGCTGAAGCCGGCCGAGCAAACGCCGGCCAGCATTCTGGTTTGGGCGGAACTGGTGGGCGACCTGCTGCCTCCGGGCGTGCTCAACATCGTCAATGGATTTGGCCTGGAAGCCGGCAAGCCGCTCGCTTCCAGCTCACGCGTGGCCAAGATCGCTTTTACCGGCGAAACCACCACCGGCCGCCTGATTATGCAATACGCCAGCCAGAACCTGATTCCGGTAACACTCGAGCTGGGCGGCAAGTCGCCGAACATCTTCTTTGCCGATGTGCTTGAGGAGGACGACGATTTCTTCGACAAAGCGATTGAGGGCTTTGTGATGTTTGCGCTGAACCAGGGCGAGGTGTGCACATGCCCCAGCCGCGCACTCATCCAGGAGAGTATCTACGACCGGTTCATGGAGCGCGCGCTCAAGCGGGTGGCGGCCATCAAACAAGCCAATCCGCTGGATAGCTCGACGATGCTCGGCGCACAGGTTTCCAGCGAGCAAATGGAAAAGATTCTGAGTTATATCGACATCGGCAAGAAAGAAGGAGCGGAGTTACTGGCCGGCGGCCAACGTGCCCATCTGGGAGGGGATCTGGAAGAGGGTTACTATGTGCAGCCCACCGTCTTCCGCGGCCACAACCGCATGAGGATCTTCCAGGAAGAAATCTTTGGCCCGGTGGTTTCAGTGGCCACGTTCAAGACAGAAAAAGACGCGCTGGAAATCGCCAACGACACGCTCTACGGCCTGGGAGCGGGCCTGTGGAGCCGCGATGCCAACCGTTGCTATCGAATGGGGCGCGGCATTCAGGCGGGACGCGTGTGGGTCAACTGTTACCATGCCTATCCGGCTCACGCGGCTTTTGGAGGCTACAAGCAATCGGGTATTGGCCGCGAAACGCACGCCATGATGCTGGACCATTATCAGCAGACCAAGAACATGCTGGTGAGTTACAGCCCCAAGAAGCTGGGCTTCTTTTAGAAAAGGACTCAGTTATGGCGGAGTTACCTCAACAGGTGTTAGCCACCGACCTGGCCATTCACCTGATACGTGTGCTGCGCGAGAAACATGGGCTGCTCATGTTTCACCAGTCGGGGGGCTGCTGCGACGGCAGCTCCCCGATGTGCTACCCGCGCGGCGAGTTCCTCACCGGCGACTCGGACGTGCAGTTAGGCGAAGTGGACGGCGAACCGTTCTACATGAGCAAAAGCCAGTTTGAGTATTGGAAGCACACGCAACTGACGCTTGACGTGGTGCCCGGCCACGGAGGCATGTTCTCTCTCGATAATGCCGAGGGCGTTCGCTTCCTCATTCGCTCGCGCATCTTCGATGACGCGGAGATTCGCGACTTGCGCGCAGCCGGGCGCATCTAAAAGCCAGAGTTGCTTTCATCCCAGACTTTTGGAGCATCCAGAATGAGAGAGGTCGTGATTGTTTCGGCCGTGCGCACTCCGGTAGGTAAATTTCAAGGATCGCTCCAGTCCTTTTCCGCGCCGCAGTTGGGCGCGTTGGCGGTGCGCGAGGCAGTGCGCCGCGCCGGTGTTGAGGCTGCTCAAATTGACGAGTGCATCATGGGGTGCGTTCTGCAGGCTGGCCTGGGACAGAATCCCGCGCGCCAGGCGGCGCTGCACGGCGGATTGTTGCCGGAGGTGGGCGCGCTCACCATTAATAAGGTATGCGGCTCGGGGCTCAAGGCGGTGGCGCTGGCGGCGCAGGCCATCCAGACCGAGAACGCCGAGATCATCGTCGCAGGCGGCATGGAGTCCATGACCAACGCGCCCTATCTGCTGCCGCAGGCCAGGTCGGGCTATCGCCTGGGCAACGGCACTCTGGTGGATTCGATGATTCACGACGGCCTATGGGAAATTTACAATGGCTTCCACATGGGCGTGGGCGCAGAGAAGATCGCCGCAAAATATGGCATTGGCCGCGAAGAGCAGGATGCCTTTGCCGCCGAGTCGCATCGGCGCGCAGCTGCGGCTACGGCGCAGGGTTTGTTCCGCGAAGAGATTTTGCCAGTGGAGATTCCCGCGACCAGGAAAGGCGGGGCCCCTCGCATTTTCGATGACGATGAATCCATTCGTCCTGAGACCACGGCAGAGATTCTTGCTGGCCTTAAACCGGCCTTTCAACAGGACGGCACCGTGACCGCCGGCAACGCGCCGGGCGTGAGCGACGGTGCGGCTGCGCTTGTGGTGACCAGTGCGGAACGCGCGCGACAACTTGGTCTGAAGCCGATGGCGTTCATTCGCGCACAATCAACCAGCGGCCGGGAGCCGGCGTGGTTTGGCCTGGCGCCGATTGAGGCGGTGCGCAAAGTGGCCGCTAAGGCGGGGTGGGCACTCGACGAAGTAGATCTGTTCGATTTGAATGAGGCATTCAGCGTGCAGGCTTTGGCGGTGAACCGCGACCTGGGACTCGACGCAGCGAAAGTGAATGTGCACGGCGGAGCTGTCGCACTCGGCCACCCGATAGGCGCCAGTGGAGCGCGCGTGCTGACCACACTGCTCTACGCATTGCAACAGCGAGGCAAAACAAAGGGAATCGCCGCGCTATGCCTGGGCGGTGGCAACGCGGTGGCGCTGGCGGTGGAGCGTCGCGGCGCCGATTGACGGCGCGACTTAATCGTCCAGCCGCGATCCGCGCTTGATGCGGGCTTCGAGCGTGTGCATCGCTTCATAAATCTCATCGAAGCTCTCGATGGCGAACAACAGCGAATGCATCTGATCCACTTTCACGGGCGTGCGCAACACTTCGTCGAGGACGAAGGGCCGCACGGTGCAGTCGAGGTGCACCACGTTGGAACACTCGGCGTTGGAACTGATCAATCCGCTGCCGTAGACCTTCACCTGGCCCGCCTGGCGGATCAAGCCAAACTCCACCGTGTACCAAAAGACGCGTCCGATGCGCTCCAGAATTGCTTCGTCGTGAATGCGCGAGCAGACCTGTCCATAGTGCGCCAGAAAATCCGCGAACACGGAATGCGCATGCATGGGCACATGGCCGAAGACATCGTGAAAAATATCCGGCTCAGGTGTGTACTCAAGCGAATCGCGGCTGCGCAGCCACGTGGTGGTGGGGAAACGGCGCGCCGCAAGCATCTCAAAGAAGGCAGGCGCTGGCATGAATCCGCTGACCGGCGTTGTGTTCCAGCCGGTGCGGGTCTGCAGCTTGGCTGAAACTGCGGCAAGGTTGGGGAGCCTGTCAAAGGGCAGGCAGAGAGACTCGAAGCCATCGAGATACTCCTGCGCGGCGTGCTGCTCAAGCTGCGGCATGCGGCGGCGCACCAGTTCGGCCCACACTGCGTGCTGCTCTGAGGTATATGCGGCGTAGTCCTGCTCGACAAGAAACGATGCGGCTTTGGGCAACTCAACTGTGGTGGCCATTAGAGGTTGCCTCGCAGCGCTTGTTCGCGCTCAATGGCCTCAAATAGAGCTTTGAAATTTCCCTTGCCAAAACTGCGGCTGCCTTTGCGCTGGATAATTTCGAAGAACAGCGTGGGCCGGTCTTCCACGGGGCGCGTGAAGATCTGAAGCATGTAGCCCTCGGGGTCGCGATCGACCAGAATGCCCAGCCGTTCGAGCTCTTCGATGGGCTCGTCGATCGATCCCACGCGGGCGGCCAGCTCAGTGTAGTAAGTGTGCGGCACGGTCAGGAAGTCCACTCCCTGCGCTTGCAGGCGCGCAACCGTGAAGAGAATATCGTCGGTCGCGAGCGCGATGTGCTGCACACCCGGGCCCTGATAAAACTCAAGGTACTCTTCGATCTGCGACTTCCTGCGTCCCTCGGCCGGCTCGTTGATGGGGAATTTCACAAAGCCGTTGCCGTTGGCCATCACCTTCGACATCAGCGCCGAATATTCGGTAGAAATGTCCTTGTCGTCGAAGTGCTGATAGAGCTGAAAGCCCATCACTTGCGCATAAAACTCGACCCATTGGTCCATCGCGTGCCAGCCCACATTGCCCACCATGTGGTCGACATGCTTGAGACCGGTGGGGCGGGCCACGGTGTCTTCGTGCACGGCGCGAAAGCCGGGCAGGAATGCGCCTTTATAGTGTCCGCGGTCAACAAATGTGTGAATGGTGTCGCCATAGGCGGCAATCGATGAGGTGGTCACGCGGCCATAGTCGTCGGCGATTTCAGCGGGTTCGGCAACGCTGCGTGCGCCCCGGGCCGTGGTTTCCAGCCACGATTGCCGCGCGTCGTCCACTTCCAGCGCGATCACACGCACGCCGTCTCCGTGCTGGGCCACGTGGTCTGCGATCGGGCTGCCGGGCCGGAGGGCGGTGGTAAACACAAAGCGAATCTTGCCTTGCTCCACGACGTAGGATGCGCGGTCTCGCTGGCCCGTCTCAGGGCCGGCATAGGCGACCAGGCTCATGCCGAATGCGGTGCGATAGTAGTAGGCCGCCTGGCGCGCGTTGCCCACGTAGAACTCCACGTGGTCTGTGCCTTTCAGGGGCAGAAAATCCTGATCATTTTTCGTTGTGCGGGGTGCAAAGGTTGCCATCGGGACCTCCAATGGTTGCGCGGTGGGCCAAAATTCAGGGGTGGCCCGCACGCCATCATATTCCGAGCATAGGCCGGTTTGCGGAGGCTTTGAAGACTGGTTGAAAGGAAGAATGGAGCGTTTGCCTTCTTTTTAATCAGTCGGATGGGAGTTTCACTTGAGAAACGAAGGGTGCCTCAAACAGCCGGAAGAACAGTCCCGCGGCACTCACCGAGCGAAATCTGCGGGAATCCCTCGCGCCGGCAGGAACCGCGCAAAATCACCTCGTCGCCGTCTTCGAGGGCGGTGCGGCTCTCGCCGTTGGGCAGCAGAATGGGCTCCGCGCCGCCGCGGGTGCGTTCGAGCAGGCAGCCGGCAGAATCGTCTTCCGTGCCGGAGACGGTGCCCGTTGCGAGCAGGTCGCCGGGCAGCAGATTGCAGCCGTTGCTGGTGTGGTGCGCAATCAACTGCGCCGGGGTCCAGTAGAGGTCGCGCAGATTGGCACGACTCAAGCGATGCGGCGCTTGTTTTGCAGCGCGCATCGCGGAAGTGAGCAGGAACACATCGAGCGACAGATCAATAGCGCCGGAGTTCTGGTCCCCCGTGTAGCAAAGGTACGGCAGGGGTGCAGGGTCCCCGGCCGGCCGCGGTGAAGGCGGAACGCGAAAAGGCGCGAGCGCGGCGGCGGGAACCACCCACGGTGAAACGCTGGTGGCAAAACTCTTGGCGAGGAACGGTCCGAGAGGCTGGTATTCCCAGGACTGGAAATCGCGGGCCGACCAATCGTTGAGCAGCGAAATCCCGAAGACGTGCTCGTCGGCGTGGCCGATGGCGATTGGCTCGCCGAGCGTGTTGCCCCCGGAAATGTAGACGCCCACCTCTATTTCGTAATCAAGAAAACGTGTAGGACCAAAGCCGGGAACTCCGTCCGCAGCCGGCCTGGTTTGTCCGCGCGGCCTGCGCACCGGCGTGCCGCTGACCACAACCGACGAAGCGCGCCCGTGGTAGCCGATGGGCACAAATTTGTAGTTAGGCAGCAGCGGCTGGTCAGGACGGAAGAGCCGGCCCACGCGGGTTGCATGATGGATCGATGCATAGAAGTCGGTGTAATTTGCGGAGTCGACCGGCTTCAGCAGCGCTGCGTCCTTCATGGGCGAAAGCGCCGCGCGGACGGCGTCGCGTGTGGCTGCGTCTGCTCTTTTGTCCAGCAGGTCCATGAGGCGGCCGCGCAAGGACGCATGCGCAGCAGCTCCGCAGGCCATCAGCGAATTAAGTGTCCGCGACCCGCAGGCCGCTTGAATTTCGCCCGGCAACCCTTCGAAAAGCCCGCTGCGGCTGCACCGCTGCAGGTCGAGCAGCAAGGCGCCAATGCCTACGCCGCAGCGCGCCCGATCGTCCTCGCCGGCGAACACGCAATAAGGAAGGCTTTGCAACGGAAAGCCGCATGCCGGATCGTTAGCGGATTCGACCCAGCTCTTCCGGCTCCACTCGGCAATCGAAACCTGCTCGGTCAAATTTCTCTCCCGCTTCGAACCTTATGCTCCTCGGAAGTTTTTCTTCAGGCTTTGCCAGCACTCGTAATATTCGTGCTGCAGGATCTTTTCTTCGAGGGCAAAGCGGGTGGGGCGCACGGGGAGCCGGGTTTCAAACATGAAGGCCAGCGTTCCGTCGATGTATTGCGGTTTCAACTCGGCCTTGCTGGCCCGCTCAAAGGTCTCCGCATCCGGCCCATGGCCTGACATGCAGTTGTGCAGGCTGGCGCCGCCGGGCAAAAATCCCTCGGCCTTGGCGTCATATTGGCCCAGAATCAGGCCCATGAACTCGTTCATCATGTTGCGGTGGAACCATGGCGGACGGAAAGTGTGCTCAGCCACCATCCAGCGCGGCGGAAAAATTGCGAAGTCGACGTTCGACGTGCCGGGCAAACCGGAGGGCGCCGTGAGCACGGTGTAAATGGACGGATCGGGATGGTCGAAGCTCACCGAATTGATGCAGTTGTAGCGCGCCATATCGTATTTGCAGGGCGCGTAGTTGCCGTGCCACGCCACCACGTCAAGCGGCGAATGGTCGATCTCCGCGCGCCACAGGCGGCCCAGAAATTTTGAGATCACTTCGAACGCGCCTTCGCGATCTTCGTAGGCCGCCACAGGCGTGAGGAAATCGCGCGTGTTGGCGAGGCCGTTGGCGCCGATCGGCCCCAGATCGGGCAGGCGAAAGGTCTGGCCATAGTTTTCGCAAATATATCCGCGCGCTTTGCCGTCAGGCAGCTCCACGCGCAGCTTGATGCCGCGAGGAATGAGCGCCAACTCGCCCGGCGCCACCTCCAGAATGCCCAGCTCGGTGCGCACCAGCAGCCTGCCTTCCTGGGGCAGAATCAGCATCTCGCCGTCAGCGTTGTAAAAGAATCGGTCGTTCATCGGCGCGTTGGCCACGTATAAGTGAATCCCGACGCCATCCTGCATCGAGGGGTCGCCGTTGCCGCCCAGCGTGACGATGCCCTCAACAAAATCCGTTTTTTCCGTGGGCATGGGCAGGGGATTCCAGCGCATCTGATTGGGCGGCGTGGGCATTTCATTGAAGGGGCCGCTGCGCATCTGCGTGGCCCGCGCAAACTCCGCATACGGCTCGTGCATCACCGACGGCCGGATGCGGTAACTCCACGTACGGCGGTTGAGAGCTCGCGGCGCGGTGAAGGCTGTGCCGCTGATCTGTTCGGTGTAAAGGCCAAGCGGCGCATGCTGCGGAGCGTTCTGGCCCTGCGGCAATGCGCCGGCCGCGGCCTCAGTGGCAAATTCGTTACCGAATCCGGTTTGATATTTTTGCTGAGCCATGGGGAAGCTCCCTGGTATTTTCCAACTTCAATGCCCCGGCAGTATCGCACCCGTTCCGAACCGCTGACAATCGAATTCGATGGCCGATCGCGCATTTTGGATTTACTTTCTTAAGAAAAGGGTGCTACTGTCCGTTGAATCGAAGGGACCGAATCCATGACCACCAGCCGTTACAGCCATCCATACGAGCCCGCTCAACTGGATCGCATCGCGTGGAAAATTGTCGAGGAGCTGCAGCAGGACGCGCGCCTCTCCTGGGCGGAACTGGGCCGCCGTGTCGGATTGACCACGCCCGCGGTGGCCGAGAGAGTTCACCGCCTCGAGAAGCTGGGCGTGATCCGCGGATTTCATGCCGACATCAGCCTGGAGCGGCTGGGCATGCCGATCCAGATCTTCGTGCGCCTGTCGATGGCCGGCCCGGAGTCGCTGGTGCGCAGCTTTCAGCAGCAGGTCAAGACGTGGGAAGAGGTGCTCGAGTGCCACCGCGTGACCGGCTCGGACTCCTTCATCGTCAAAGCGCGCGTGGTCTCGGTCGAACACCTGGAGAGCTTCCTCGACAAGATGGGCCACTACGGAACAACCTCCACCGCGACCGTGCTTTCGTCGCCAGTGCTGCAGCGGACCATTACGGAAAAGATCGTCGACCGCTTTCATCGCGGCAAGTGAGCGCAGCGCCCTCCGGCGGCGTCTTTTCCGCATCGACAGGCGCCCGCGAGTGTTCGAAAACGGACAATTGACTTCATAAGCGGTCACCAGCTCCAGCCGTCCGGCCCTCCAGTGCGCGCAAACTCCTTTATTTTCAATTTGGTTTGGCAGAGTCTCTTTGGCACTGGAACTGCTCCAAAAGGAAGCGTGATGGATATCGCCCGCCCAGATTTGCTCAAGAAGAAAAGGCGTCAGCTGTTCGTATGGGCTGGCATCGGAGTAGTCGTGTTGTCAAGCATGGCTTTTGCCGTGTCACGCCTCAAACCAGCGGCGCCCTCCGTGGACCGCTCCACCATTTGGCCGGACACGGTGAAGCGTGCAGACTTGACCATTCAGGTGCGCGGATCAACTGGATCGCTTGTGCCCCGCGAGGACTCGATCGAGCTCATCCCCGCACAGACCGACGCCACCGTGACGCGGATCCTGGTGCTGCCCGGCGCCAAGGTCACGCCGGACACCGTGGTGATGGACATGAGCGATCCTCAACTTGAGCAGGAACTACTCAGCGCTCAATCGGCGCTCAAAGGAGCCCAGGCAGATTACAAGAGCCTGCAGGCAACGCTGGAAAGCACACTGATGGATAAGAAAATCGCCGCGGCACAGGTGAACGCCTCTTATACCCAGGACCAGCGGCAGGCGCAGACCGACGAGTCTCTTTACAAGCTGGGCGTCGTTTCCGGGCTGGTTTCGAGCGCGTCGAAGACTACTGCGGACCAGTTGACCGCGCAAAGAAAGCTGTCTGAGGAGCAGCTCGACGTGAACTCGAAAGCGATTGAGGTCCAACTGGGTTCCGCGCAGACCAAGGTCGAACAAGCCAAAGCCCAACTCGACTTATACGAGAAGGAGTCGGAAGCGCTTCACGTAAGGGCCGGGATTTCCGGCGTGCTGGCACAGCTTCCAGTTCCGTTGCAGGTAGGCCAGCATGTGACCGCCGGAACTTCGGTGGCCAAGGTCATTCAACTCGACAAACTCAAGGCCGCGCTGCAGATCGCCGAAACCCAGGCGCGCGACATCCAAATCGGCCAACCCGCTTCCATTGACACGCACAACGGCGTTATTCCGGGACACGTTTCCAGAATTGATCCTTCGGTATTGAACGGAACGGTCACCGTTGACGTAGCCCTGGATGGACCTTTGCCGCCCGGCGCGCGCCCCGACCTGAGCGTGGAGGGGACCATCAATCTGGCCATGTTGAAGGACGTGTTGCAGGTAGGCCGGCCGGCGCTGGGCAACGAGAATTCCACGCTGAGCCTGTTCAAGATCGACCCGGACGGCAAGGGCGCCACGCGCGTGCCGGTCAAGGTGGGACGNNATGATTTTGTCCGACATGTCGCGCGAGGACAGTGTTGACCGCATTCGACTGGAATAAGCAATTGCGAACAGCAAGTGAAGTGTGCACGGCGAATATGTTTTTGGCAAATGGCAATCAGGCAAATGAATCGTGGAAACAACGAAAATTTTCCGCAACAGAATTTTGAAATCAAGAGGGGGATTGAATGGCATCGAATGACAAGCTCATTGAAATCGAAGACCTGACCAAGGTTTTCTACACCGACGAAGTGGAGACCCACGCACTCTCCGGCATTCACCTCACCATCTCGCGCGGCGAGTATGTTGCCATGTCCGGTCCATCGGGCTGCGGCAAGTCCACGCTGCTGTCCATTCTGGGGCTGCTCGATACGCCCACCGGCGGCCGCTACCTTCTCAACAACAATCCTGTCGAGAACCTGAGCTTCGGCGACCGTTCGCGCATTCGCAACCAGGAGATCGGCTTCATCTTCCAGAGCTTCAATCTCATCGGCGATCTCACCGTCGAGGAGAATGTCGAACTGCCGCTTACTTATCGCGCCGGCATGCCGTCCGCGGAGCGCAAGAAGCGTGTCAAGGACGCCCTGGAGCGCGTCAACATGGCTCACCGCATGCGTCACTATCCCGCGCAGCTCTCCGGCGGTCAGCAGCAGCGCGTGGCGGTTGCGCGCGCGTTGGCCGGTTCGCCCTCCATCCTACTGGCTGACGAGCCTACGGGCAACCTGGACTCGAAGAACGGCGAAGCGGTGATGCATTTGCTCGCCGACCTGCACCGCGAAGGTTCGACGATCTGCATGGTGACGCACGATCCGCGCTTTGCCAAGCACGCCCAGCGCGAAGTGCATCTGTTCGACGGAAAAGTAGTTTCAGAGGACGAGCTGAAAAAACTTGAGCAAGAAGTGGAGGCATAAAAGTGCTGTTGCGGAATGCGCTGCGGGATGTTCGATTTGCACTGCGCCAGTTGCGCAAGTCGCCCGGGTTCGCCCTGACGGCTGTTCTCACGCTCGCCTTTGGCATCGGCGCCACCACCGCCATCTTCTCCATTGTGGAAGGTGTGCTGCTGCGGCCTCTGCCGTTTGTCGAACCCGCGCGCCTCGTTGCGCTCGGCGACAACATTGAAGGTACAGACTTAGGCGCTGGCACTTCGATGCCCAGCATAACCTCGCTTGAAATCGGCCAGTATTCCCGCGGCCTCACCGCCTTTTCGAACCTGGGAGCATATCGGCAGACGGGCTACGAACTCTCAGGCCTCGGAGAGCCCGCGAAGATCAATGCGTCGCGTCTCAGTGCCGGCACCTTCCCCACGCTTGGGGTTTCACCGCTCATTGGCCGGGTCTTCACGAAGCAGGAAGATGATGGCAGCCAGCAGGTGACAGTGATCAGCTATCAGATGTGGCGCAGCCGCTTCCATGGCGATGCAAACATTTTGGGGCAGAAGCTCACTCTCGACCGCAAACCTTACGAAATTATCGGCGTGATGCCACGTGACTTCGAGTTCCCGTTGGTTCCCGGCCAGTTGAATCGCAGCGAGCTCTGGGTTCCCATGAGCCTGACAGCTGCGGAGCACGATATGGCCGCGGGGGGAAGTTGGAACTTCACCATGATTGGCCGGCTCGAGCCGGGATTCACTTCCGCCCAGGCCCGGCAGGATGTTTCACGTGTCCAGCGGGACATTGTGAAGTCGTTCCCGGCGGCCATGGCCAGCATCCGCCTGAATCCCGTGATCCAGTCGCTGGAGGAGGCGACAGTTGCCCAGGCTCGGCCGCTGGTTCGCACGCTCTTCCTCGCTGTCGCCGTGGTTCTGTTTATCGCCTGCGCCAATCTTGCCGGATTGCTGCTGGTGCGCGTCATCCGCCGCCGCCGCGAAATCTCCGTGCGCCTTGCGCTGGGCGCGAGCTCGGCAGCCGTGGTCCGCCAATCCCTGGTCGAGGCGCTGCTACTCAGCATCGGGGGCGGCCTGACAGGCTTGGCTCTCGCATCGATTGCCTTGCGTGCGGGCGTCAGCTTTCTTCCGGAGACGTTTCCGCGCATCGACTCCATCGGCCTCGACTGGAAAGTCGTGGCCTTTGCTCTGGGTCTGGCTGTGGCCACTGGCCTGTTGTGCGGGCTGATTCCGGCCTTCGCCGCATCACGTACCAGCGTCAACGACGCGCTCAAAGAAGGCGGCCGAACCGGCACCGCCGGCGGAGCACACGCGCGCCTGCGTTCCGTGCTGGTGGTTGCCGAGCTTGCTGTCGCGCTCGTGCTGCTCACCGCATCAGGGCTGTTGTTGCGCAGCTTTGAGAAATTGCGTGCGGTCGATCTCGGCTTCCGCACCGATCATATGCTCACTGCTTCCTATAGCCTGCCGCAGCAGCAATATTCCACCCAGTTTGCGGCCGATGCATTCAACGCCCGACTGCTAAGCCAATTGCAGCAATTGCCAAGCATACACGCAGCCGGGATTACCTCCGCGCTGCCCGCATCCGGAAACGACAACAACGAGAGCTTCTATCCCGAGGGCTATGTTTCTCCCAAGGGTTCCGGCCTACTTTCCGGATGGCCCTCGCAGGTGGAGGGCAGCTACTTTAGCGCAGCGGGTATTCCCCTCCTGCGCGGTCGCGCCTTCACCGATGCAGACAACGCCAATGCGCCGATGGTGATCATTGTGAACCGCACCCTTGCAGAGCGTTTCTGGCCCGGGCAGGATCCAATCGGCAAGCGCATCCATGCCGGTTTAAAGGAAACGCCGCTACCCTGGATGACTGTGGTTGGCGAGATCGGCGACATCAAGGAGCATTCAGCGGACTCCAAAACTACTTATCAGTTCTACCAGCCCATCGCTCAGTTCAAGGCGAGCCTGGGGCAGTTCGCTGCCCCGGACCTGATCGCCGGAAACTTCGGAACCGTCGTTCTACGTTCAGATTTGCCGCCTGAAATGATGGCCGACTCGCTGCGTTCCGCGGTTCGTTCCATCGACCCACAGCTTCCTCTCATGCATGTGGAATCCATGGACAGCATCATCGCGGAAGGTCAGGCTTCGCGCCGCTTCAACACCGTGTTGATCTCGAGCTTCGCCTGCGCCGCCGTGCTGCTATCCTTGCTGGGAATTTACAGCGTCGTTGCCTTCTCCGCCGCCCTGCGCACGCATGAAATGGCCATCCGCCTGGCGCTTGGCTCACAACGCTCAAGCGTGATGCGGCTGATTCTCGTCTCCGGAGCCAAGCTTGGGTTTGTGGGCTGCGGCATTGGAGCAGTCGCCGCCGTTTTTGCCACCCGGCTGCTGCGTTCCTTTTTGTTTGAAGTCGATCCGCTGGACCCAGCCGTGATTGCGCTTGCGGCAGTCGCCATCTTCCTGCTGGCGCTCGCGGCATCCGTCATTCCCGCGCGCCGTGCCGCAACCATTGAACCTATGCAGGCGCTCCGGGACGAGTAGCCTGCAATCTGCAAGAGGAGCCGGTGTCTATGACGAACTTGTTGCAGGATCTTCGCTATGCGATTCGCCAGCTGCGCCGCGCTCCCGGATTCGCCTTGACCGTCATGCTTACGCTGGCGCTGAGCGTGGGGGTGGCCACCGCCGTCTTCTGCGTGATCGACACGGTGATTCTGCGCCCATTGCCGTATGCGAATCCCGATAAGATTGTCGCCGTGGAGGGCCGGAGCCGAAGCGGCTATACGCAGCCTGCATCTTGGCCATCCTATGTGGACGAGCGCGCGCAGGCCTCGGGTTTCGCGGCCCTCGCCGGTTATAGCGATTACTTCAGCTACACCGTCGAGACGCCTTCGAGCGGCCCGGTGCTTCTCGATTCGGTCCGCACCTCGGATAATTTCTTTGATGTTTTCGGCGTGCATCCGCTGCTGGGGCGCACCTTTCTTCCCAGCGAAGAGCGGGAAGGCAAGAACAATATTGTTGTCTTGAGCTACGACGCGTGGCAGAACTACTTTGGCGGCGACCGGGCGATATTGAACCGCGCGGTAAAGCTGGATGGGCGCGCGTTTACGGTGATCGGCGTGATGCCCGCAGGCTTCCGCTTCCCGGTCAACAAGCGCAACGCTGTTTACACCCCAATGCATCTAGACGAGCCATGGATGATCGGTCGAGGGAATCACTGGCTACGCACCGTCGGGCGTGTCAAAGACGGCACAACAATGGGGCAGGCGCAAGCCGAACTCTCGCAGGTCTTCAGCAATCTGGCCAAGGCATACACCACCGATGAAGGCCGAACGGTGCGGCTGGAGCCCTTGGCCGACAGCGTTGTGGGCAAGACCAAAGGCCCGCTGTGGACGCTGCTAATTGCGGTGCTGGCGGTGCTGGCGATTGGCTGCGTCAATGTTGCCGGGCTTCTGCTGGCGCGCGGAGTGAAGCGCGAGCGCGAGATGGCCATGCGCGTGGCCATTGGCGCGGGTCGCCTGCGCTTGCTGGGGCAGGTGCTGACGGAAGGGATTCTGGTGGCGCTGCTTGGAGCCGGCTGCGGCGTGCTGCTGGCGTCGGCCATGCTCGACCTGATGCGCGCATTCCTGATCAAAGCGCTGCAACGCGGCGCGGACATCCACATGAACTGGGCCGTGCTCGGCGCGGCAATCGCCGTTGCCATCGTGGCCAGCCTGGCGGCTTCGATGTATCCGGCGCTGCGTCTTTCCGGCATTGATCCCAACCGTGCATTGAAGACCGGTGGCAGCGCCGGCACGGAGCGCGGGCAGCACCGGCTGCGCACCGGTTTTGTGATCACGCAGGTGGCGCTCACGCTGGTGCTGCTGGCCGTCTCCGGGCTGTTGATCCGAATGGTCATGCGCTATCGCCACGCCGACTTCGGTTTCGATCCCGCGCAAATCCTCACCGCAGGCATCAATCTCTCGCCCGACCGCTACCACGGCCGCGACGAGATCGCCGACTTCTACCAGCCGCTGTTCAACCGCGTGGCGCAGATTCCCGGCGTTCGCGCGGTCGGCGTCATCGATATTCTGCCCATCCAGAACTGGGGATCGAACTCCGACATTCACATCGCCGGCCAGCCGCCTTATCCGCCCAACCAGGAGATGCTGGCCGAAGGCCGCATGGTGAGCATGGGCTACTTCGATGTATTCGGCATCCCGCTTCGCCGCGGGCGCATGTTATCGCCCAATCTCGACCGGCCGGGTAATCCTTCATCCCCGGTGGTGGTGAACGAGCGCTTCCAGAGCAAGTTCCTGCCCAACGGCCCGGATGCCGTCGGCCAGCGCATGGACGACGCCGACAAGGAGGCCAACTGGACGCGCATCGTGGGTGTGACCGGCAACGTTCGGCAAGACATTTATGAGGCTCCGCTGGCCGAGCGCGACTGGCTTATCGATGCGGTCCCGGTGGCCGAACGCGCCGCCAATATGAGCAGTATGTCGCTGGTGATACGCGTCGATGGCGATCCGATGAGCATTGTTCCAGCACTACGCAGCGCGATTCACGAGATCGACCCGACGGTACCGTTCAAGACGCCGCTGACCATGAGCGATGTGGTGTCGGAGACGCTGGCCTTTGAGCGCATGGAGAGCTGGTTATTCGGCATCTTTGCCGCGCTGGCGTTGGTTCTCGCATTGGTTGGTCTCTACAGTCTTGTCAGTCACGAAGTGGAACAAAGCCGGCGCGACATTGGAGTGCGCATGGCTCTGGGCGCTACGCGCAACCGCATCCTGGGAATGGTGCTGCAACGCGTCGCATTGATGCTGGCGATGGGCACAGCGGTGGGACTGGTGCTGACTTTTCTCGCGCGCAAGCTCATTGGCATGGTGATTTATTTCGAAACGGAAAAGGAAGCCGGCGGGTTCCTGATGGTTGCTTTGCTGCTGATGCTGGCGGGCCTGCTGGCGGCGCTCATTCCCGCTGCGCGCGCCGCTTCCGTTGACCCTATGCAGGCGCTGAGAGCCGAGTAGTTCCAGGTGCGGAAGAGGAGACATTACGGTGAATGCATTGATTCGGGACCTTCAATTCGCCCTCCGCCAACTGCGCCGCGCTCCGGG
>PMOF01000022.1 GCA_003162495.1 Acidobacteriaceae bacterium | reverse complement strand
GTGAGGGTGAAGAGCGTGGCGCGCACGCCGATGCCGCGGGAAAGATAGGTCAGCAGCGAGCCGTCTTCGTCGTCGGGGTGAGCCACGATCATCATGACGCTGGCGGTGGTGGAGAGGCGCTTGAGGTCCTGCTCGAGCGCCGCCTGGCCGCGGTCTTCAGCGAGGGGCAGGGCGACGGAGGCGGGGTCGGGGAGCGGGATGTCCGCGAGTTCGTTGCCGGCGGCAGCGGGGAGCGATGGCTGCGCGGCCTGTTGCGCGGCGAGCAAGACGGAATGTGCGCCGGCAAGGATGAGGCAGGCAAAAGCTGTGCGAGCTACATTTCGGAGATGATCATCGGCGAGGAACATACTTATCGTCAGTGTACAATCCGTGGAGCGCATTGGCCCCATGATCCCATCTGAACCCATCGACACGACCGGCACCATGGAGCGCCGCATCGGGCTGCGGTCTGCAGTGCTGTTCAACATGCTGGAGATGATCGGGGTGGGGCCGTTCATCACACTGCCGCTGGTGATTGCGGCGGCCGGCTACCGGCTGAGCGTGTGGGCGTGGGTGCTGGGCGCGCTGATTGCGGTGGCGGATGGGCTGGTGTGGGCGGAGCTGGGCGCGACGTTTCCACGGGCCGGCGGATCGTATGCGTTTCTCCGCGAGATCTATGGACCGAAGCGCGCGGGAAACTGGCTGAGCTTTCTCTATGTGTGGCAATTGAGTTTTTCCGCACCGCTCTCGATCGCTTCGGGCTGCATTGGGCTCTCAAGTTTTCTGGCCTGGTTCTGGCCGGGGCTGGAGGGCGCGCCGTGGGCCGCTTTGCCGGCGTTGCACTATGCGAATTTTGCGGCCGCTACGGCGTGCCTGCTGGTGACGGCTCTGCTGTATCGGAATCTGAGCCAGGTGACGCGGCTGGCCTGGGTGCTGTTTGCGGGGGTGCTGGCTGCGACTGCGGGGGTCATTGCGTCTGGATTTGCGCATGCGGCGGCTACCGGAGGCTGGCACATGCCGGTCGCGCCTGGGCTGTCTGCTCTCGGGGGAATAAGAGCAGCCGCAGGCGGGCTTGCTCAGGGCACTCTGCTGGCTACCTATTGTTATTGGGGCTATTACAACATCACGTTCCTGGGCAGCGAGGTGAAACGGCCGGAGAAGACTATTCCGCGCGCCATTCTGTTGTCGGTGCTTTTTGTATCGGTCCTTTATGTGGTCATGAACCTGTCCGTGCTGCCTTCAATGGGCGGGGCAGCGAAGCACACTGGCGAGAGCGACGTGGTGCGGGTGCAACTGGTGGCCGATATTGCGCGGACAGCCTTTGGCGGGTGGGCCGGATACACGATTGCCGCGCTGGTGGTGTGGACGGCGTTTGCGTCGGTGTTCTCGCTGCTGCTGGGCTATTCTCGCGTGCCCTATGCGGCGGCGCGGGACGGCAATTACTTCCATTTTCTGGGCGCGGTGCATCCGCGCCACGGCATTCCGCACCGGTCGCTGGTGGCGCTGGGGCTGGTGGCGGCGGGATTCTGTTTTTTCTCGCTGGCGCAGGTGATTACCATGCTGGTGATTACGCGCATCCTGCTCCAGTTCTTTCTGCAGCATGTGGGCGTGATGCTGCTGCGGGCGCAGCGGCCGCAGTTGGATCGCCCTTTCAAAATGCCGCTTTATCCGCTGCCGCCGTTGGTGGCGATGGCGGGCTTTGTGTTCATGGTGGCGAACCGCAGCCACGCGCTGGGCGGCCTGGCGGTGGCGGCGGGCATTGCTTGCAGCGGGACTGCGATTTATTTGTGGAGGGCGAAGCGGCTGGGGCAGTGGCCGTTTGTGGGGAGCGGGGCGGGACCGTCGGATGCAGGTTGAGGTTTGTGCGGTCCCAGGTCTCAAAATCGAGACCCTTCGGCAGGCTCAGGGCAGGCTCTGGGGCACCCGGCTCTGGGGCACCCGGTTTTGCAGCCTGCGTTGACGGCAGGAATCCGGATTGGGGTCTTGAAACGTATCTTGTAACGTAAGGGGGCTGTGGCGTGTCTAATGGATGCGATTGCAGATTTCCCCGCGCGAGGTCAACGTATGCTCATCCGCAAACCGTCGGACATTCCTTCATCGGCAATTTCTTCGAAAGACCGGTACCTGAATCGCAGGCGCTTTTTGCGCGGAGCGGCAGGCACCATTGCGGCCACAGGCGCGGCTGCGCTGGGAGCGGAGCGGCTGGGGGAGGTGTTTAATCCGCGCATTACAGCGCTGGCGGGCACCAAGTTGGAGACGGTGAAGAGCCCGCTGAGCACCACGGGCGAGGACCTGACAAGTCTCGAAGACATTACTCACTACAACAATTTCTATGAGTTTGGCGTGGGCAAGGGCGATCCGGCAAGAAATGCGAGCGGGTTGCCGACGCGGCCGTGGACCGTTCGCGTAGACGGGAAGGTCAAAAATCCGAAGACCTTTGACATTGACACGTTGCTGAAGCTGCGCCCGCTGGAGGATCGCATCTACCGGCACCGGTGCGTAGAGGCGTGGAGCATGGTGATTCCGTGGGTGGGGTATTCGCTTTCAGAATTCATCAAGCAGTGCGAACCGCTTTCGACGGCGAAATACGTGCAGTTTCTCTCCTATTACGACAAGAGTGTGGAGAAGTGGACTAGCGAGTCGACGATCTTCTGGCCCTACTCCGAGGGCTTGCGCATGGATGAGGCGATGCATCCGCTGGCGCTGCTGACGTTTGGACTGTATGGCGAGGTGCTGCCAAACCAGGACGGCGCGCCGGTGAGGATTGTGGTGCCGTGGAAGTATGGATTCAAGTCTGCGAAGTCGATTGTTGCGGTGCGCTTTCTGGACAAAGAACCGCCGACGACGTGGAACGAACAGGCTCCGAATGAGTATGGATTCTATTCGAATGTGAATCCGAATGTGGATCACCCGCGCTGGAGCCAGAAGACAGATCGGCGGATCGGGGTGCCTTTCTATGCGCAGCGGCGGACGACGCTGATGTTCAACGGATATGGGGAGCAGGTGGCTTCGCTGTATAGCGGAATGGACTTGAAGAAGAATTTTTAAGAGCGGGGAATCGGGAGCAGGGAATAGGGAATCGCTGCTGCACGTTGCTCATGTTGTGGAATGTTTCGAAGCGCATGGATGACTTTCAAAGCTAACTGCGCTCACATCCCCGTCTCCGCATACAACCTTGACTGCACTCTCTTCCAACTATGAAACGATCGACTCTTATTTTGCTCAAGACGCTGACCTGGGTGGCCTGCCTGGGGCCGCTTGGCTTGCTGATCTATGGAGCCGTGACTAATACGCTTGGACCTGACCCCACGGCTAACATCGAGCTCACCACGGGCTATAACACACTGCTGCTGCTGATTCTTTCGCTGGCGGTCACGCCGCTGCGGAAGCTCGTGCCGCGCCTGAGCTGGCTGATCAAGTTTCGCCGGCTGCTGGGGCTGTTTGCGTTCTTCTATGGCACGCTGCACATGCTGACTTATGTTGCGCTTTACGCGGGGTTCGATGTGCATGCGATGCTGGCGGATATCGAGAAGCGGCGGTTTATCACCATGGGCGTGGCCGGGTGGCTGCTGCTGCTGCCGCTGGCGGCGACGTCGACGACCTGGGCGATTCGCAAGCTGGGCGGCAAGAACTGGAACCGGCTGCACAGGATGGTGTATGTGGCGGCGGTTTGCGGAGTGATTCATTACTGGTGGCAGGTGAAGCCGGGAGTGCTGAGCCCGCTGCGACTTACCCTGGTGTTGGGCGTGCTGCTGCTGTCGCGTCCGGTGCTGGCGTGGTACGAGCGGCGGAGGGTTGGGGTGGTTAAGGGGTAATCATCTATATTCCTCCATTGTTCGGGTCTTTGGCGCCGGAAGACCAGGTTGGACGTTTCAATTCAGGCCTTTTGACGGGCTTATTTTGATCGGAAAGTATGTTGGCATGTGCTTGCAAGAGCCCTTTTTGAGGTGGGCCGAATATCTTCCATATTAGAATTTTTAAATTTGAAAAAATTCAGTTTGCTGCTATATATGGAGGGAACCGGGAACGAAGCCGGGAAAATGCCCGCTTTGATGAGTGGATGGAAGCACTTGCTTTCATTTAGTTTTCTGTAATCTTCCCGTGTTGCCTTTGCAATCGCTATATCGCTGAATTGGAAAACCTTCACCCAAGTGAGGATGGCGAAGCCTTGCGAAAAACTGCCCCCCGGAGTTCCCAAGTTCATTCAGGGCTAGCCGCGAGTGGAACGTCTGCGGCATTCCTGGCGTCGCGGTGGTTTGCGCTTTACACGAATTGCCGCCATGAAAAGCGCGTGGCCCAACATCTCGGGCAGAGAGAGATCGAGCATTTTCTTCCGCTGTACCAGGCGGAACGTAGATGGAGCGATGGGTCGCGGGTAACTCTCGACCTGCCGCTTTTTCCCGGCTACATTTTTGTGCGTATCAGCCGGTCGGAGCGCGTGCGGGTGCTGAGTGTGCCGGGCGCGCTGGCGGTAGTGGAGGGAACCGGGCGCGAGCCTGCGTCGTTGCCGGATGCAGCCATCGATGCGCTGCGGTTGGGAATTCAGCAGCATCATGTTGAGCCGCACCCGCTGCTCACGATCGGACAGGCAGTCCGCATTCGCTCGGGTGCATTTTCCGGGATGGAAGGCGTCGTGACGAGAAAAAAGAATGGCCTGCGCGTGGTGCTGACACTGCGGCAGATCATGCAGAGCGTTGCGGTGGAAGTTGACGAGGACGATCTGGAGCCGGCGGAAACCTCTTCGCTCATCGCCGCCGGTTTTTCGGAATTGACTTCGACACTGCGCTTGCAGGGCGCATAGCGGGAAGAAACCCAGACAAGGATTGTGGCAATACACTTCCGCGCCATTTTTCTCGAATGCAGCACAACCGCCTTTTACGCCCACAACGCTAACGGTGTTCCGCGATTCACCCGCTGAGCCATACAAGTCAAGGCCGCGCGATCGGCACCGCGCACGTACTGGAATGCCTGTTCGCGGGCGAAGCGTTTCACCGCAATCGGCGAACGGAATCTACCCAAATCCTTAATTGAACACTGAAAGAAAAATCACCAATCAGGCGACGCGGCTGAAACGGATGCATGCGTCAGCATATCGGCGGACGGCTTGCACTGGACGCCGCAATGCGAACAGCGTCAAGCGACCGATGCCTGGCAAGGGCGGGAATACACATGACGGGAACATCCGGCACAGCACGAGGCAGCACGGAAGAGCGCATCCTGACCACGGCTGCCGCGCTCTTTGCTCGATTTGGCTACAACGGGGTCAGCACTCGCGAAATTGCCGCCTCAGCGGAAGTGAACGAGGTCACGATTTACCGCCACCACCCGCGCAAGCGCGATCTCTACGCGGCGGTTCTCAGCGCGGAATTGCAACGGGTGCATCTGAGAGGCGAGCTGCTGACACGCCTGGCCGAGGCGGCCAATGGCCGCACAGCGCTGGCTTGCACGTTCGAGTTGATCTCGACAACTTTGCAGCAGCAGCCGCAGTTGATTCGCCTGCTGGGATACAGCGCGCTGGAGTTGAGCGAAGATCTCGACCCGCTGCTGCGCCGGCATCTTGGCGAACTTGTGGAGGTGGTAGCCCGCTACCTTGAGCCGTGGATTCAGCGCGGCGAGTTGCGCTGCGCCAACGCCAAGACGCTGGTGCTTACGCTGATTGCGATTATTCTCAGCCGCGGTCCGTTGCGGCGAGTATTTCCTGGGGACGACGCCAACATGAATGCGCTGTTTGAAACGTATTCGGAGTTCTGCTTGATCTAAGTAGCTGGAGGGTGCACCGATGGACAGATCTCGTAATGAACGCCAAATCCTAGGCATCAAGTTCTATGTCGGAGACGCAAAAGGGGCGATCGAGCGCATGTCCCGAGGCGGCTTGCTGGTGGTACCCTCGGCACCCTCTTTGAAGGACATCGCCTTCAACCCTTCTTACCGGGAAGCGCTGATTCATGCGGACCTGGCCATCACCGATTCGGGGCTGATGGTGATGATTTGGAATCTTCTGGAGCGCGATAACATCCAGCGCTTGTCGGGATTGAAGTATTTGCGCGAGTTATTGCTGCAGCCGGATTTGCGCGCCCCTGGAGATACATTCTGGGTTATGGCTGGACCGGCCCATGCCAGGAAAAATCTGGATTGGTTGGAAGCACAGGGAGTATCGGTCCCGGATGACTATGTTTACCTCGCGCCGATGTATGGATCTCAAGTCGAAGATATGGAGCTGTTGGCCAAACTGCAGCGTCTTCGGGTTAAGCACGTGGTGATTACGGTTGGCGGAGGGACGCAGGAGCGGCTGGGATTTTATCTCAAAAGGCGATTGCATTATCGGCCCGCAATCCACTGCATTGGGGCGGCAATCGCATTTCTAAGCGGGGATCAAGTGCGGATTCCGGAGTGGGCGGACAGACTTTACCTGGGATGGTTCTTCCGTTGCCTGTCTTCTCCGCGGCGCTATATCCCGCGGTACTTGGCTGCGCCCCGGCTTCTCCCTTTGATATGGCGCCACAGAAACCGGCTTCCGGTGTGACCGCAGAGCCCGTAGTCCGCAGGCTGATTGCGATACAACGGCGGATGGCGGTTCGCCGAATGGGCTATTCTGTTGTTTGCCAGGGCGAGCGGGCGATTGCTCGGAGGAATCTGGAACGGGCTACCAATG
>PMOF01000154.1:10595-17968 GCA_003162495.1 Acidobacteriaceae bacterium | reverse complement strand
GAAGGAACTGCATTTTTTTGAGAGATCAGCCCTGGCCCATCAGAAACTCATCGGTCCGCGCCCGGCCTTACGTACTCTCCTCTTCCGCTTTTTTGGCCAGGAACCGCTCCATGAATTTCGTATCGAACTCTCCCGCCCTGAATCCGGCATCGGCAAAGATCGCCTGGTGCAATGAGATCGACGTCTCAATCCCCTGCACCACAAACTGGCTCAGCGCGCGCTCCATCCTGGCGATGGCCTCGTCGCGATCCACTCCATGCACAATCAGCTTGGCAATCAGCGAGTCGTAGTAAGGCGGCACCACGCCCTCGGCATACTGCGCCGTATCCACGCGCACGCCGTTGCCGCCGGGCACGTTAAAGGCGGTGATCTTGCCTGCGGATGGGGTGAACTTCACCGGATGCTCCGCGTTGATGCGGCACTCGATGGCATGTCCGCGCATCTCCAGTTTCGCCGGCAATATCGCACTCAAACGCTCCCCCGCGGCGATGCGCAACTGCGCCTTCACCAGGTCGATGCCGGTGATCGCCTCGGTCACCGGGTGCTCCACCTGAATGCGCGTATTCATCTCGATGAAATAGAGCTGCCGGTCCTCGTCCATCAGGAACTCCACGGTCCCGGCATTCTGATAGCCGATTTCCTTGAGGCAGCGGCAGAGTGTTTTTCCCAGCTCCTCGCGCAGCTTCGGCGTCACCTGCAACGACGGCGCTTCTTCAATCAGCTTTTGATGGCGGCGCTGGATAGAACACTCGCGCTCGAACAGCGAAACCACGTTGCCATGCTCATCGGCCAGCACCTGGAACTCGATGTGGCGCGGCTGTTCAATAAATTTTTCCATGTAGAGCTCGCCATTGCCGAATGCATTGGCCGCTTCGCCGTAGGCTGCGTGGAAAAGATTGGGCAGCTCCTCGGCGTTGCGCACGATCCGCATGCCGCGCCCGCCGCCTCCGGCCTTGGCCTTCAGGATCACCGGGTAGCCGACCTTCTCCCCCCACTCTTGCGCTTCTTCCACGGTGGCAATCACGCCGTCTGAGCCAGGCAGGATCGGCACCTTGGCCTTCTTCATCGCCTGGCGCGCTTTTTCTTTTTCGCCCATCAGCCGCGTCACTTCAGGCGGCGGACCGATGAACTTGATATTGGAAGCGCGGCACACTTCGGCGAAATTTGCGTTTTCGCTCAGCAGCCCATAGCCCGGATGAATGGCATCCACATCCGCAATTTCCGCCGCCGAGATCACCGCCGGCACATTCAGATAGCTGTCCGACGGACGCGGCGGACCAATGCAGATGGCTTCGTCGGCAAACCGGACATGCAGCGAATTGCGATCGGCCTCGCTGTAAACAGCGACCGTGCGAATGCCCATTTCCTTGCAGGCATTCAGAACCCGCAGCGCGATTTCGCCACGATTGGCGACCAGTACCTTACCAAACATTCAGGACCCTTTGAGCGGGGTTAGCGCTGCCGGCGGAGTTAGCGGAGTTAGCTTTTCCGTGCTAACTCCGCGAACTCCACTAACCGCGCCAGGTCCGCTGGCCGTGCTAACTCCGCTAGCCCGACTATGCCGGGCGAATTGAAAAGAGAGGCTGCCCAAACTCGATGGGCTGGCCGTTGGTGACAAAACATTTCACGATCTCGCCGGCGGCATCGGACTCGATCTCGTTCATCAGCTTCATGGCTTCGACGATGCAGATCACCTGCCCCTTGGCCACCTGATCCCCGGGGGCGACAAAAGACGATGCGCCCGGCGAAGGCGAGCCATAATAGGTGCCCACCATGGGTGACTTCACAATATGCAATCCTTCGTTTGGGTCCGCTGCCGCTTCGGCAGCTACCGCCGCGGCCGCCGCAGGAGCGTGCGCGACCGCCGGCGCCGGTGTGGCCCGGGCGCCGGCCAGCAGGTTCGCAAGATCCGAAACTCCGTTCCCCGGAACTTCCGGCCCGCTGAACTTGAGCCGGATGCGGACATCGCCGCGTTCCAGCTCGAATTCCGCAACTTGATTTTCCTTCAGGAATTCGATCAGTTGTCTCAGATCGTCGATATCTTCGGGATTGAGTGGATTCATTCGTTCCTTAATTCTCCCACCCGCGTGCGGATGGTCGGTTTCATAGTTCGATCAGGGCCTTCGGCGCCGGGGTCAGCACCTGCCCTCCGGTTCGGGTTACAGCAACCATGTCCTCAATGCGAATGCCGAACTTGCCCGCCAGATAAACACCAGGCTCAATGGTAACAACCATGCCCGGAAGCAGCCTGGTTGTCTGTCCGGCGCCAATCCTCGGCGACTCGTGAATCTCAAGCCCCACCCCATGACCGGTGGAGTGGGAAAATGCCTCTGCCAGGCCGGCATCGCGCAACACGCGGCGGGCAGCCTCGTCCACGTCCCCGCAGCTTACGCCGGAGCCCACCGCGCCAACCGCGCTTTCCTGGGCCTCGAGCACGGCCGCGTATGCATTCCGTTCCTGGTCTCCGGGCTTTCCCAGGTACACGGTACGCGTCATATCCGAGCAATAACCCTTGAGGATAACACCGAAGTCGAGGGTCAGGAAGCCTCTGCGAGGCAGTGGATTTTGGGTCGCTCTGCCATGCGGCAGCGCGGAGCGCACCCCTGAAGCGACGATAGTCTCAAACGACATGCCCTCAGCGCCTTTGAGCCGCGCCTGATATTCCAGTTCCGCGGCCACCTCGGTCTCCTTGAGGCCCGGCCGGATAAACCCCAGCATGTGCTCAAACAGCCGGCAACCCACGCTCGCCGCATCGGTCATCAAGGCCAGCTCGTCTTCATCTTTCACCAGGCGCAGTGCCTCTACCAGTGGAGCTGCCAACGCCGAAAAAAAGCCGCGGCGCACCCGGGATGGCAGCGCGCGCTTCCAGCGGTCGAGTTCAGCCACGGTGGTCCAGTTAGGGTCAAATCCGGCGCTGTCCACTCCCGCCTGCGCGGCCAGCCACTCCACGGCAGCCACCTGGGGCGAGCCGGAGATGATCTGCACCCGCGCCGTCTCAACTTCTTCCGCGGCCTGCGTTTTGTAGCGGCCGTCGGTAAACAGCCGCGCCGCTCGCCGCGTCACCGCCAACGCCGCGCTCGAGCCGGTGAATCCGCATAGATAGCGAAGATCGGGAAGGTGTGTGACCAGCAGTCCGGGCAGACCTGCGCGAGTCATGCGGCGGCGCAACTGGCCTGTGCGGCGTAAGTGATCCATCGGGAAAGGTATATCACGGCGGGGGGTCCGCGTTTAGAATGGACATTCCTCCTGAAGGGAGGAACCGAAAATAGCCCAGGGGAAGCGAAGGAAGCCAAGCCAATCAATTCCGTCCGCCCCGTAGGGGCGGAACGAAGCTTACATCGCCGCCCGCACCGGCTTCTTCTGGTGCGGATCGAGCTCCGCATCGGCGGCTTGCAGATCGGCCTGACGATCCATCCACTCGTCGAGCCGCGAGCGCTTGAAGCGCCAGCGGTTGCCCAGTTTGAAAGCCGGCACAAAGCCTTCCGATGCGTATTTATAAAGCGTGTCTGGAGAGATGCCGAGGTAATCCGAGGCCTGGCGAATGTCCATGACTTCGCGCACCTCGGGGACCAGCAGGTTGGAACGGGCTGCGACGTTGCGCATGACTGCCTCCGGGAGGCGCTCTAGCCTCAACAGGGATTCCGGCAGAGCTGCCGGTAGACTTGTAGTTATAGCGCGGTTTCACCCATCAGTTCAAGGGTTTTCCGGCAATTACCGAAACTAGCCGGGTTTCCGCCCTCCCAATCCGGCTCGTTCTTCTGCACGAAAGCGACCGCAAGCCCACCCTGTGGGGCCCGAGCGGAAGCCCTACCCAAGCGATTGCGCTGTTGGGGCCCATGGTGAATTTTCAGAAAGAATTGTCGGCGCTGCAGCGATTTCGCCCCTCGGGCGATTCTTTTTCGCTGAATGTCCTTCGATGTCCAAGGGCCGAGCCTCTGCCCGCACGGAAGTCGGCCGGGGATTCCCCACCCTGCCCAATTCGGCAGTCTCTCGTCCCCTCGGGGGCAGTGCGCGCTAGTTCGTGTCCTCGCGGCGATGCAGCGTGGGCTGGTCGGTTGGATCGCTGCTGTTGGGGTCCGTCGAAGTGGTCGAGGAAGGACTGGTAGAATCGTTCGTTCCCGTGCTCGCTCTCCGCAGTGACGGCTTCTTCATATCCTTCGAGTCGGTCAGGCGGCGCTTGTTTTCAATCCGCGCCAGGCGTGCCTTGACGTCGTCGAACTCCGAAGTGGTCACCGTGTATTCGTCTCTCGCAGGCAGGATGCGGGCAATCTCCTCCTGGGAGTGCAAGATCCGATCGGGCGTCTGCGGGTGGTCAGCGAACGCTTTCGCCACCAGGCCGGGCTTGCGTTTTTCCAGAGCCTGGACCTTTTCAAAGAAACTGATGAAGGCCTGCGGATCGTATCCCGCCCGATACATGTATTGCACGCCGAGATAGTCGGCCTGTGCCTCGAATTCGCGGGAGAACATCAGAAAAGTCATCGGCACCGCCAACCCTGCAGCCTCGTAGATGCCGTAGCCCGTCCAGCCGCCAAGGAAGATCAGCGGAATGGTGCCCAACTGGGCGTAGTTCATGCGCGTCATTTCGCGCGCGGCGTGATGAGCGCACACGTGAGCCGTCTCGTGGGCCATCACCCCGGCCAGTTCGGCCTCCTCGTCAGCGTTCAGAATCAACCCCGAATTCACATAGAAAAAGCCGCCCGGCAGAGCGAAGGCGTTGATCTCGTCCGAATCGATGATCTTGATCGTAAACGGAACCTTGCAATCGGAATTCTTGACGATGTTCTGGCCGACTCGATTGACGTACTCGTTGACTACCGAATCGGTAATGAACCTGGAACTCTTATCGACCTCGGAGGCATACATCTTGCCCATCTTGATCTCGCTGTCGACTGAATACCAGTTGCCCATTCCCCGTCCGCCGATATCGCGATTGCCCACCGCACCCACGTCCTCAATGCTGCCCGTCTTCACATTGATCTTCTGGCTGCCGGGTTCGATCACCTTCTCAGGATCCACATTCTTGGCGGCCGTATCGCCCCCAACCGGGGTCGTTCCGGGAGCAGGCTTTTGCGACGAAGTCGTAGCCGGGGCATCTCCACCGACCGGAGTCGTTCCGGGATCGGGCTGCTTTGCCGTGGTCGTGGTTTGAGTATCGCTTCCGGCGGGCGTCGCTGCGGGAGCGGGCGCAGTTTGCTTCGCCGCGGGAGTCGTGGCCTGCGTGTCTCCCCCGACCGGATCCGTCCCCGGCGCCGGCTGGGCGGTGGGCGTGTTCGCCGGAGCCGGGCTCGACGGTGTGGACTGTGCCCACAGTCCGGTGGTCAGCGCCAGCGCAAATCCTGCCAGCACCGCTGCTCTCGAGCTCCAGTAAATTGTTCTCATGGCCGCACCTCCAACTGGGAAGCAAGCGCTACGAAACCCGCTTCGCTCGATCCTTAGACGCTAGTATCCTCCTATTGGGTAACGATCTGAAAGAATAAATTCGCACAGAAGCTTGAATCCCGCTTCGATTACGTTGCTTTCAGCCTGGTATTCCAGCGCAGGTTGACCCTCGCGCATTCTTCTTGGCGCTTGTTCCCGGCTGAATTAAAGTGAAGAACACAAAGAATTGGGGGGTGTCTTGCGCCGGAAAATCCTGGGGCTCATCGCGATCGGCGTTGTTTGTGCATTGGGCGGCATTGCCCAGCCGCCTCCTCACATTCCGCTGCCTCACGCATTGAGACCACAGCCCCGTCCTCTGCGGCTCGCCCCGGCCAATCCGCTCAGCACGCCCGTGGTGCTTTTCGACGCGACCCAGCTTGGCTCGCCGGTGACCCTGGATAAAGGCTGGCGTGTCGGCGTGACGGCCAATCCGGCGGCGGCTAACGCGGATTTTGACGACTCGACCTGGGCAGTCCGGAACGCGGCGCAGTCCATCCCCGACGTGGATGACGAGGATCGCGACTCCGACAGCCCGGGAGTTCCCGGCGCCAGTCCTGAAAATCACGGCCCCGGCCCGCACCACCAGAGACTTTTCGTCTGGTTCCGCCTTCATCTCAAACTGGCCCCCAATCATGGTCCCCTGGCTTTGCTCATCGAGTTGCCGGTGTCGCAGAACACTTCCATGAGTTTCAACTCGCAGACCGGGCCAGGCGTGGACGTGTTTGCCAATGGCAAGCGAATTCAGCCGGAAGGGCCGAACGGAGCCGCGCCCGAGCACTATCAAAAGATCTCCCGCGTCTACGACCTCAGCGTGTCCCCCGCTGACACTTCCCTGACACTGGTGGTGCGAACCCTCTATATTCCATTCGGATATGGGGCCTATACCCGCTTCTTCAGCGCCCGCACCTTGCTCCTTGGCAACCGCAGGGACCTGGACCGCGCCCTGGAGCTTTGGACAGACCATGGCCTGTTCGAACGCCTGCCGAGACTGGTCGACGACACTCTGCTGGCCGTTCTTGTGCTTTTTCTGCTAGCTCTTTATTTTTCGCAAAAAGGCCACATCGAGTATCTCTGGCTGGCCTTGTACGAGCTTTCTCAGGCGCCCATCGGTTTTGTTGAGCTGGCCGGGAGCTCTGCCCGGCTGGACAGCCTATGGTATGGGGCCGCGGTTCTGCAGTTGGTGCTGATCTCGGCCTATCTTTACTTCGAGTTCCTCATCGCTTTTCTCGCGTTGCGTCGCCGGTGGTATATCAAGGCATTGCGTTACACCGCTCCTGTCCTGGCGGGTGTCGGCCCCACTTTGCTCTTTGTGGGTCACAGCACCCTCATCGGGATTCTGCTGGCCGTCGTCCTCATCGGCAGCATTCTGTGGATTCTCGGATGGATCATCTTTGTGTTCCTCACTTTGGTTACGGCCACAATCAGGCGAAACTTCGAGGCCGGCCTGCTGCTGATTCCGCTGGTGCTGAGCCTGGTGGGTCTTATCGAGCCGGTGCTCACGACGGAGAGCGAAATCAGCGGCAGTTTCTATCGCTCGCCCCTCACAGTCCAGGCCGGGCCCATCCCCATCCACTTCGCCTCCATCGCCGACTTCGCCGGAATCTTCGTGATTGTGCTCATCATTTTTGTTCGCTTCCTCCGCATTCATCGCGACCAGGAACGAACCTCCAGCGAACTGGCCGCCGCCCGCAGCGTACAGGAATTGATGATCCCTCACGAGCGGCTCGAAACTCCAGGTTTTGAAGTGGACTCCATTTACAACCCGGCCAACGAAGTGGGCGGCGACTTTTTCCATGTGCAATCCACCGGCGACGGCGGCCTGCTTGTGGTCATTGGCGACGTGGCCGGCAAGGGACTCAAAGCGGCCATGAATGTCTCCATGCTGATGGGAGCGCTGCGCCGCATCCCGGAGAGAAGCCCGGCAAAAATCCTCCAATCCCTGAATCGCGTCCTGG
>PMOF01000154.1:4451-10588 GCA_003162495.1 Acidobacteriaceae bacterium | reverse complement strand
AGATTCTGGGCGGACTTCCGCTCGGCGTTCTGCCCGAGATCACCTACGAAGAAATACACCTGTTCCTCCATCCCGGCGACCGTGTGCTGCTGATGTCCGATGGAGTAGTCGAGGCCCGCCAACCGTCCGGCGAGCTCTTCGGCTTCGACCGCGTTCACAATCTCAGCAACCAAACGGCCTATTACATCGCCGACGCCGCTAAAACTTTTGGCCAGGACGACGACATCACAGTCCTGACCGTCCGCCGTCTTGCCCAGGCCATGGCAGCCTAACGTTTCGATCCAGCGGCAGTGTCCTGATTTGACGCGTGGACGGTCTTGTTGCATGAAGGAGATTTCTTTGGGCGCAAGAGAGAAAATGAGCTCAATTGGCAAGCCAGTGCCGGAGTTGCCGGTCGCCGATGTCGAACGCGCACAACAGCATTACAGAGATGCACTCGGCTTCGAGATCGGATGGCTCTACCCAGGCAAAGAAATTGGGGCCGTGTCACGCAGTGATATGGGGCCGATATTTTTTCGGAAGAGGAAGCCACCGTTCGAACCTGCCGTTCACTGGGTGTTTGCGGAAGATATCGACACGACGTACCAGGAACTGAAGTCATCAGGTGCGAACATCGTGGATCCTCTGGAAAAAAAGCCTTGGGGATTGCGGCAGTTCACCATAGAAGATCTGGACGGGAACCTCTTTTATTTCCACCATGACTAAGCAAACGTCGAGTTCAAATTAGGACATTGCCACCGCTGAGGATGCCTGGGTTCGCGGCCTTTGGCGCATTGAAGTAGCCAACAGCCTTGCGTGGAGCGTGCGCCGCGGCCGCATGAGCCTGGCGAGACGAGATGAAGCTCGTCGATTTGACTCGTCTACCGATCTTCGACGATACCGAAACAGCGGCGCATGTCTGGGGTAGAACCCTGCTCCTCGCAGACCTCCATCGCTTGACCGTCTACGACGCCACCTACCTGGAATTGGCCTTGCGCCTTTCCCTGCCGCTGGCCACGCTCGACGACAACTTGCGACGCGCAGCGCAGCGGGAAGGCGTCAAACTGATGGGTAAGTAGCGGTGAATTCAGTCTTTCGGAGGATGCGAGACCCCAAAAGCACCAGTCTCTGGCCGGGAAGTATCATTTACGAAACTTGGTCACTTCTTTAAGTTACTTATGGGTGCAGATATTGGTTACTATCCGCATCGGCGTGAACGGGCGAGGCCGACTTAAGAAATCGAATGGCCTCTGTCCTCGAAATTAAGGATGGGTTATGCTCCTCCCTCTTCTACAGATCGCAGTGATCGCAGTCGTGGCAGCGTACCTCGGCCGTTTGAGGACCCGTGCGCGCCGTCGCAATGAGCAATCGTGGGAATCACTCGTCGCCCGCCTGCGACCGGATTGGAGCGCTCGTGAGCTGAGCGATCATTTCCTTTGGAAAGAAGGGCTTAACGCCACATCTGAAGAAACCTGGGAGCGCATTCGAGGCGCTCACGGTATTTGGGCGATGTACCAGAACGCTGGCGTCATATTGGAGATGGCCGGCTATGCCCTTAGAAACTGCCCCTCTGTCGACCCCCAACTTCTCGCCATGGTGCGCAGCGACGCCATGCAGATTCGCTTTTGTGCTCTTTTGTCTCTTGCCCAGTACGGATTCAGCCAGGCCAGCGAAGGCGTGCGTGTGAACGCGTACCGCACCGCATCGATGTATACAGGGATGGCGGCAAGAATGACGCAACTCCTGCAGGAGAATGC
Source organism: Acidobacteriaceae bacterium (assembly GCA_003162495.1). Lineage (GTDB taxonomy): Bacteria > Acidobacteriota > Terriglobia > Terriglobales > Acidobacteriaceae > Telmatobacter. The sequence goes on along the minus strand of PMOF01000154.1, from coordinate 8,852 downwards.
AGCGGGAATTCTCCCGGATTTTGTCGCCGCAATGTAGCTGGCCTTTCCTGGGCCGAATGTACCTTGCTCTCAACGGGATATCGGGATTTTGAGAGCCGATTGTGCCTCCCGCCCCGGCGCTGCCGCTCTGCGCCATTCGATGAAGCTGGGGGGAGATTACTGAAAACTACCCGAAGGCGTTAGAAGCGCCTCTAAAGGCGTATTGCCTTACCACACGCAAAACAATCACTCTAGGACTGGCAAGAAGTGTCCCGAGGAATTCCGGCGGCAGCACAATGCCGGACATATTGATGATGCGCAATGACAACCAGCGTGTTCTGGTGGGCCGGGCGGCCACTATAACGATGGCAGCATGTGGGATGGCTGCCGGCTATCTGCTGGGCTGCGCGCTGGCCCTCCATGTGGCGGATAACTGGCTGAATCAGTATCTTAAGGTTATCGCAGAGCAGGGAGATGCTTCTTTCAAGGAAGCGCGCGCCACGCTCGCCGTTCTGAAGAATTCACCTTACCCCTCCTGCTCGGACGCCGAAATCTCCAATTTTCGTGAACTCGTCTTTCGCTCGGAATATCTTAAAGATGCCGGGCGCATCCACGGCGGAAAAGTCGATTGCTCGGCCACTGTGGGTCATCCGCTGCGGGCCATTGAACAATTCAAGCCAGGCTCCAAATTGCAGGACGGTACGGTAGCTTACAGCAATCTTGTTCCGATGCCCGACGAGAGCCTGAAAAGGGGTGGATTGCAGCTAGGCAACGTCTACGTTGTGTTTGGCTCGCAGATACCTGTCGTCCCGGTGCCTGTTCCCATGCAACTGACTGTCGCTGTGAAAGACGCGGTCGGCCAGCAGTCCGGCGGCGCCGCGGACAAGACTTCGAGGGGCAAACGACTGGCGTTCACCACAGATGGCACGGTCCGCGTAAAAGACACGCTCTATGCGACACGTTGTTCGACGCTTCAAAACAACTGTCTGACGGCCTCCACGTCGGTCTCCAAGGCGATGCAAGTCGAAAGCAACACGGTCGCCGCAGCCACAGGGTTGACAGGCGCCGTCGGCGCTTTGCTCGGTATGGCTCTTTCCTTCGTTTACCGCCGCAGCCGAAACATGGAGCAACAGCTTCGTCGCGCCATCGCGCAGGACAATTTGGAAGTGGTCTATCAGCCCATCGTGAGTCTGGCCAGCGGAAGGATCGTGGGGGCAGAGGCGTTGGCCCGATGGACCAATGAAGAGGGTTCCACTGTCGGCCCCGATGTGTTTATCAAGATCGCCGAACAGCACGGTTTTGTGGGAGCGATCACCAAGCAGGTGGTGCGGCGCGCCCTGCAAGCCTTTGCCGCTACGCTTCGCACCCGTCCGGGCTTTCGTCTCAGCGTCAACGTGGCCGCGGGGGACCTTGCCGACCCCGGCTTTCTGCCCATGCTCGATGCCTCTCTTGACCGGGCCAAAGTCAAGCCCAAGAGCCTGGTCATCGAGATCACTGAGAGCTCGACCGCCAACCGCGAAGTCGCAATGGAGACGATCCGGGCGCTGCGCCGGAGGGGCCACAGCATTCATATCGACGACTTCGGCACCGGCTATTCGAGTCTGTCTTATCTGCTCTATCTATCGGTCGATACCATCAAGATCGACAAAGCCTTTACCCAGGTCATCGGCACAGAGTCGGTGACCGTGGCTATTCTTCCGCAGATCCTGGCAATGGCCGCTTCGCTTCAGTTGGAAGTGGTTGTGGAAGGGGTCGAAACCGAACAGCAAGCCAATTACTTTTGCCACGCCAAATTGCCGGTCTACGGTCAGGGCCGCCTTTACGGACTTCCTGTGACTGCCGAAGAATTTCATTGCCTGTTGGCCAGACAGGAGGAGACCGCGCTCGTTCCGCAGCATGCGGCTCCCGCAAGGCACAAGGGCGGCATGCAGGTTGTCCATCACCCGCATCGCCTGACCCCTCTGGCACCCTCCCCATTTCCCACCTTGAAGCAGCCCCTCCCCAAGACGGGCACGCATCTTCAGCCGATCAGCGCTGGGTCGGAACTAGGTTGACGGAAACGCACCCTCGCATCAACCCATGCGGACAAATCGGTTCCCTGCCATAAACTCAGAAAACAGGATTTCGAATTAGGCACTTGCTTTTCGCGACCAACGGGAGCGGCCTGCTGCACCGCAGGTGCCAGGAGGCGTCCGCCTCACCGCAGGTGGCCCCATCGCAGGTAGTGGTTAGTCGTAGTATTCCAGGCCCAGGTGCGTGATCAGTCCTTCGCCCATGATGTGGCGCAGCGTGTTTTTCAGCTTCATCGATTGAATGAACAGATCGTGCTCCGGATACAGCCCCTCGCGCGTCTGCGGCGACTTGAGATAGAAGCTCAGCCACTCCTGAATGCCGATTGAGCGCAGCGACGGCGCGCGCTTGGCCAGATCGAGAAACAGCACCAGGTCGAGCGCGATCGGCGCGGCCAGGATCGAATCGCGGCAAAGGAAATTCACCTTGATCTGCATCGGGTAGCCCAGCCAGCCAAAGATGTCGATGTTATCCCAGGCTTCTTTTTCATCGCCGCGCGGCGGGTAATACTCAATGCGAATCTTGTGGAAGATCTTCTTGTAAAGATCGGGGTAAAGCTCCGGTTGAAAGATATATTCAAGCGAGCCCAGTTTCGATTCTTCCTTGGTCTTGAACGATTGCGCATCGTCCAGAACTTCGCCGTCCCGGTTGCCCAGGATATTGGTCGAGAACCACCCGGAGACACCCAGCATGCGCGCCTTGAAGGCCGGCGCCAGGATGGTCTTCATGAATGTCTGCCCGGTCTTGAAGTCCTTGCCGCAGATGGGAGCCGCGTTCTTCTTCGACAGCTCAATCATGGCTGGAACATCCACCGTCAGGTTGGGTGCGCCGTTGGCAAACGGCACTCCTTCGCTCAGTGCGGCGTAAGCATAAATTTGTGAGGGCGCAATGCCGATGTCGTTCTTCTTGAGGCCGGCTTCAAACGCTTCAATCGACCGATGCACCGCCGTCGGCTCCAGAAAAATCTCGGTCGACCCACACCAGATCATCACCACGCGGTCCACGGTTTTTTTGAAATTTCGAATGTCGGCGATGAGTTGGTCCGCCAGGTCGCGTTTGGTCTTGCCCTTCTTCACGTGCGTGCCGTGCAGCCGCTTCACATAATACTGGTCAAACACCGCCGGCATCGGCTTGATCTTCTGGAGATAAGGCTTCAGCTTCGCCAGCGTTTCCGCGTCCAGCACTTTGGCATGGGCGGCGGCCTCATAGACGTTGTCTTCAAAAATGTCCCATCCGGTAAACACCACATCCTTCAGATTTGCCAGCGGCACAAATTCCCTGATCAACGGAGACAGGTTATCCGTGCGCTTGCCCAGCCGTATGGTGCCCATTTGCGTAAGCGACCCGATAGGCTTGGCCAGTCCGCGGCGCACCGCTTCCACTCCGGCGATCATGGTGGTGGCTACGGCGCCCAGGCCGACCACCATCACACCCAGTTTGCCCTTCGCGGGCGCAACCTTTTGCGTTTCGGCGGTCTTCTGGCCGCCGTGCTGCTTAGTAGACATCTCTTCTCCTAACCGTCATTTGAATGTTCAGAATTTTCGAGCTGTTCCCTTTGCTGTTCCGGCGAACGGAACAGTGTACGCCTTGCGAAGAGCCTCACGAGCCAATCCATCTCTAGGCCGCCTTCGCCTCTCTTCCGCGATTCAGGTGCGACCACACAAACCACACCGCTCCCAGCACAATCGCAATCTCCACCACCAGGTGAAAGCGATGAAACCACTCCGCCAGCCGCGGGTCCGTATGCCACTTCTCGCCCAACTTCTTACCTGCATACGCCAGGCACAAGTACCACGACCACGCGCCCACTGTCGTGTAGATGTGGAACCGCAGCCGCGGCATTCGCGCAATCCCCGCCGGGAACGCGATAAACGTCTGCACCACCGGCATCATCCGCGCCAGCAGCACCGCAACCGATCCATATTTGTCGAAGAACCACGTCATGCGGTCCAGGTCGTGGTGGCTCATCAGAACCCAGCGCCCGTAGCGCTCCACCATCGGCCGCCCGCCTCTGGCCCCGATCCAGTACGCAAACGCCGAACCAAGATTTGCGCCCACCGCTCCCGCCGTCGCCACCAGCAGCAGGTTGAACCGGCCCAGGTACACCAGGTATCCGGAAAACGGCATCACCAGTTCCGATGGCAATGGAATGCAAGCGGAGTTGATGCTCATGAGCGCAACAATGCCGGCGTAACCGCCAGCCTCAATGACATGGGTTATGAACTGAACCAGAAAAGCCAGAATTCTTTCGCTCATGGACCCCTCCAGTATATAGGGCCATGGCGGATCGGTATCGTATTCAGGGATTTCCCTCCGCACCAGGCCATGCACGCCGAACAAGTCAGCCAACTC
>PMOF01000154.1:0-4388 GCA_003162495.1 Acidobacteriaceae bacterium | reverse complement strand
CTCCATCAGTTCTTTCGTTTTAATTGGAAAGCCTGGCATGACACTCCGGCGCCGCATCGCGACCGCGTCGTTTCCGAAGCCGTCGCCGCGCTCAAGGGACTGGAACGCCTCGACGCCGGCGCGCCCATCCGCACCGCGCTCTACTCTCAACTCGGCCACAAAGGCGACTTGATCCTGATTCATTTTCGCGACTCGCTCGAAGCCCTGAATCAAGTCGAACTCTCTCTTGCCCAGACCGAATTTTACGGCTACCTCACGCCGGTTCACTCTTACGTCTCGGTCGTCGAACTCGGCCTCTACGAATCCACGCGCAAGTCCTACGAAGCCGCGGCCGCCAAAGGCCTTGAAACATATTCCGCTGAGTGGCAAGCCGAGGTCGCCGCCACGCTGGAGCGCCAATCCGACGCCATGGCCCCGCGTCTCTTCCCTGCTGTCCCCGAGGCAAAGTATCTCTGCTTTTATCCCATGGACCGCAAGCGCAGCGATCAGCTCAACTGGTACACCGTCCCCTTCCCCGACCGCCAGCGCATGATGCACGACCACGGCATGATCGGCCGCCGCTACGCCGACCAGGTCAAGCAGATCATCTCCGGATCGATTGGCATGGATGACTGGGAGTGGGGCGTCGACCTCTTCGCCGAAGATCCGGTGGTCTTCAAGAAGCTCATCTATGAGATGCGCTTCGACGAAGTCAGCGCCCTCTACGCCTTGTTCGGCCAGTTTTACATTGGCGTCCGCCTGCCGATGGAGCGGCTGCATGGCTGGCTCGAAGGGAAGCTGTGAATGCGACAGGCAGCTCTTCCATTGCAAAGTAAGGAAGTTTTGGCAGGTGGCCCACTCATCACGGTATCAGGAACTGTGCCCCGTTCATCGCGGCCTTATCGCGATGAGCGGGTCTTCGGACAAGGTCGCAGTGGGGTTACGATAGCACCATGCCGTGGAGCAGCCTCAACCACTACGCTACAGGAATTCGAGGAGTCGTTGAAATCGAGTCGGAGTGGACGGCGAGGCTTCGCAGCCCATTCATCGCGATAAAGCCGCGATGAATGGGGCACAGACTTCGATATTTGCGAAGCGCAGACAGGTGGCAGGATCGGTGAGTGGGCCACCTGCCGATGGGTGGGATAGCATGAACTCAACCGAGAAACACATGCCAGCGTCCGCAAAACCCATCCTCAAGCCCGCCGCGAAGAAAACTGCGTCCAAAACTGCGCCTAAGAAGCCAAGTCCCTCGCAGCGAGGTGATCTCGCCCCCGACCGCATCGCCGCCATCCTCAAAGCCCTCGACGAAGCCTACCCCAATGTCGAGTGCGCCCTCATCCACAGCTCGCCGTGGGAACTGCTGGTCGCCACCATTCTTTCCGCGCAATGCACGGACGTGCGCGTCAACATGGTCACTCCGGAGCTGTTCAAGCGCTTCCCCACCCCGGCCGCGATGGCCAAGGCAACTCTGTCCCAACTGGAAGCTCTCATCCGCACCACCGGCTTCTTCCGCAACAAGGCCAAATCCATCCAGGGCGCGGCCCGCAAGCTCATCGCCGACTTCGGCGGCCAGGTTCCGCAGACCCTCGCCGAGCTCATCACCATTCCAGGCGCGGCCCGCAAAACCGCAAACGTTGTCCTCGGCGTCAGCTTCGAAAAAGCTGAAGGCGTGGTCGTCGACACCCACGTTTTCCGCCTCGCCCACCGCCTCGGGTTAGTCAAAAGCGACACAGCTCCGCAAGTCGAGCAGGAACTGATGCGGATCATTCCCCAGACCCGCTGGATCGACTTCTCCCACCAGCTCATCCACCACGGCCGCCAGGTCTGCATCGCCCGCAAACCCAAATGCGACCGCTGCAACCTCGAGCAGCTCTGCCACTCCAAAGACAAAACCTGGCAGTCGTAGAATGAGTCGTTGAAAACCCGGCCGCGACGTGATCGCAGAAGTTTCTCGTCATGAATCAGGCGCTTGTAATTTATCCGGCGCTCGGCGATCGCAACAACACCGGTCGGCAGGCAAGGCTCTACCCGCGCAGCACCCGCACTACTGCCTCAATCAGCCCCGGAATGTCGGACTGACTTGCCTCACCGGCCGGCGGCCACTTCAGATCGCGCAGTGTCTGGCTGGTAATAGGCCCAATCGAAACCGCCCGAACTCCCTCGAGTGGCCACTCAACCCAAGCGTGTCGAGCCGCTTCCTCAAGATGCGTCACGCTGGACGAACTGGTAAAGGTCGCCGCGTCAACTTTATTCTCAAGAGCCTGCCGCAGCAGCCCTGGAGCCGCTTCCGGCAAAACATTCTGGTAAGCTTCCNNGCTCTGGCAAGAAGGACTTTCTTGCCCATTACCTGGTCTTTCATGCCCTCCAGCAAACTCTCGGCCACGTAGAACTCAGGGACAAAAGTAACTTGAAAACCTGCCGCAACCGCCGCCACCGCGGTCGACTGCCCCACCGCGGCGACACTCATGGATGCCGGCTGATCCAGCTCAATCCCCAATTGAGCCGCCCTTTCGGCAATCGCCCGAGCCGCATTCGCGCTGGTCAGCACAAGCCAGTTGTACTCGGCAAACCGCCGCAGTGCCGCGTCCAGCGACTCAAGACTCGCCGGCGGCCGAATCTCGATTACCGGGACCTCAACGACTTCGGCTCCCAGCTCCCGCAGCCCTTCGCTGAGCTGCCCAGCCTGATGCGACGCACGCGTCACCAGCACCCTCTGTCCAGTCAGCGGCAGCACGCTCATCGCGACACCTCGCCGGCTGTTGCAAGCAGCGTCCCCGCTCCCGCATCCATCAGTCTACGGGCCACCAGAATCCCGAGCGCGGCGGGGTCAGGATCGATCCGGGGCGCGCGATGAAACACCCGAACCGCCGCACCTGTCGCGGGATCGGCGACCACTGCGAAGACCTCATCCCACAGGTCTTTGTTTCCGCCAGCCATCGCTTCTCCCGCCCGGCAATAGACGCCGATGGGCACCTGGCACCCTCCGCCCAGAGCAGCCAATGCGGCGCGCTCGGCGCTCACGGCAAACCGTGTCGGCGCATCGTCCAGAAACGCAATCGCCGCAATCGTCGCTGCATCGTCCTTGCGCGTCTCGATTCCCAAGGCGCCTTGTCCCGCCGCCGGGCAAAAATCCTTCGGCTCCAGCCGCTCGCGCACCCATTCGGTCTTTTCCAGCCGGTCGAGGCCCGCTGCAGCCAGCAGAATCGCGTCCACATGTCCCTCCTTGAGCTTGCGCAGGCGTGTATCCACATTGCCGCGAAATTCCTGCGTCTCAACGTCCGGCCGCAGCGCCTTCAACTGCGCGCGCCTGCGCGGGCTGCTTGTGCCCACGCGCGCACCCTGGGGCAGCGCCGCCAGATTCGCGTACTTTAGAGACACAAACACATCGCGCGGGTCGACTCTCTCAGGCGTAGCGGCCAGCACAAACGGTTCCGGCAATTCGGTTGGCAAATCTTTCAGCGAGTGCACCGCCAGGTCCACGCGTCTTGCCGCCAGCGCCTCTTCAATTTCCCTGGTGAACATTCCCTTCGATCCAACCTGCGCAAAGGTTATTTCCTGCATCTTATCGCCGGTGGTCTTGATGATCTCAATCTCCACGAAATGACCCTGTCCCCGCAGCAGACCGGCAATGTGGTGCGCCTGCCACAGCGCAAGTTGTGATCCGCGGCTGCCAATGCGCAGGTTCATCGCCGGCTCTCCACTTTGGTTTGGCTCGCTGCTGCCTCACCGGTGTTCTCGGCCTCTGCCGTTGCTTGCGGTTCCGTTGCAAGCGAGTCCTGTAGCCCCGTCTCATGTGCCGCGGCCGCCGCCACCGACCATTCATCGTAAAGCACATCCAGCCGCGCGGAATCTCCTTCGCGCGCCGCCTGTTTCAGCGCCTGCATGGGTGGGTGGAGAAATTTGTTCACCAGCCCCCGCGTCAGCGCGTCGACCGCGGCTGCCTGGTCCGCACTGAGAGTTCCAAGCCGCGCCTGCACTCTGCGCAACTCCGTCTGCCGAATCTCTTCCGCCTGCCTCTGCAGCGCGACAATCGCCGGCGCCACATTCACCGTCCGCTGCCGCTGCTCGAACCGGGCAACCTCGCCGGCGATCAACGTCTCCGCATCGCTTGCCTCGCGGCTCCGCTCCGCCATGTGCGCCGCGGCCACCGATTGCAGGTCGTCGATGTCATAAACAAAAATGCCTTCCAGCTTGTTCATCGCCGGGTCCACATCCCGGGGCACCGCAATGTCGATGAAGAACATGGGCCGGTTGCGCCGCCGCTGCATAAAGGCCTGCCCGTGCTCGCGGCGAAAAATCGGATGCGGGGCGCCTGTCGAGCTGATCACGATGTCTGCCTCGCTGGCCGCTTCATAAAGCCGATCGAAGGCGACGACTTGCGGAATCACGCTTCCCTGAAACTCACT
>PMOF01000255.1 GCA_003162495.1 Acidobacteriaceae bacterium | reverse complement strand
TTCGGGCAAGACCGGGTGGTCGACTCGCGCGAGAGCAAGGAGGCCGACTCCATCCGCCGCCGCCGCGAGTGCGAGAGCTGCAACCGCCGCTTCACCACCTACGAGCGCATCGACGAAATCCCCTACATGGTCGTCAAGAAAGATGGCCGCCGCGAGCGGTTCGACCGCCAGAAAGTGCTCAGCGGCCTGCTTCGCGCCTGCGAGAAACGGCCTGTACCGGCCAGCAAACTTGAGGCCATTGTGGATGCCACCGAGACCTTTCTCGTGGATGCCCCGGAGCGCGAACGCTCCACCAGCGAAGTGGGCGAGCTGATCATGGAACACTTAAAAAGCCTGGATACCGTCGCGTATATTCGCTTTGCGTCGGTCTATCGGGACTTCAAAGATGTGCGCGAGTTCAAGGAAGAGCTGGAAAGCCTGTTGGGCAGCCGCAGCGCCGCAAAAGACAAGAAGTAGAGCAAGGGGAACAACAATGGCGGAGCAGAAGACGCACAAGGTAACCCTGATCCCCGGCGACGGCATCGGACCTGAAGTCACGCAGGCGGTGGTCCGCATCCTTGAGGCCACCGGCGTCAAGTTTGAGTGGGAACGCTTTGCCGCCGGTGCTGAGGCCTTCGAAATTTACGGTGAATACATTCCCACCGCGCTCTATGAATCGATCGAGCGCAACAAGGTGGCGCTCAAGGGACCCGTGACCACGCCCATTGGCGGCGGCTTCAAAAGCATCAACGTGACCCTGCGCAAGAAGTTCGACCTCTTCGCCAACTTTCGGCCCATCAAGAATCTGCCCGGCCTGGCCACGCATTGGCCCGGCGTGGATCTGATCATCGTGCGCGAAAACACCGAGGGCGAGTATCTGGGCCTGGAGCACGAGGTCGTTCCAGGCGTGGTCGAAGCCATCAAAGTCATCACCGAGAAAGGCTCCACGCGCATCGCAAAATTCGCATTCGAATATGCGCGCAAACACGGCCGCAAGAAGATTCATTCCATCCACAAAGCCAACATCATGAAGCTGTCGGATGGTTTGTTTCTGCGTTGCGCGCGCAAGGTGGCGGAGGGATTTCCGGAGATCTTCTATGGCGAGCACATCATCGACAACACCTGCATGCAGTTGGTGATGAACCCCTTCCAATACGACACCCTGCTGCTCGAAAACCTCTATGGCGACATTGTGAGCGATCTCTGCGCGGGCCTCGTGGGCGGATTGGGACTCGTGCCCGGCGCCAACCTGGGCCTGGATTGCGCCATCTTCGAGGCGGTGCACGGATCGGCTCCCGACATTGCCGGCAAGGATGTGGCCAACCCTACCGCGATGTTGCAGTCGGCGGTGCTGATGCTGCGCCACCTGGACGAGGCTGCCGCGGCGGACAAGGTGCACAAGGCGATAGAAGCGGTGTATGCCGAGCGCAAAACGCTGACCCGCGACGTGGGCGGATCCGCCGGCACTACACAGTTTGCCGACGCCGTGCTGGCGGCGATGGGATAGTTCGAATGCGGCATTTCAAGCAAAGGAGCCAAACTCTGGGATGCTTTCCCTCTTTCCGCCAGCGGGGATTTTGCTGAGGCCGCGCCCATCCTCCTGTACACTGGAGTGTTTATGGCCATCAAATCCAAACTTCCAATTGGCATCCTGGGCGCGACCGGAATGGTCGGCCAACGCTTCATCCAGCTTCTTGAGCATCACCCGTGGTTTGAAGTTGCGTGGCTTGCCGCCAGCGACCGTTCGAGCGGGAAAGCGTACGGCGAGGCCGTCAAGTGGCGGCTGGATACCGCTCTCCCGGACCGCATTGCACGCATGATCGTGTCTCCGGCGGACCCGGTGGGTGCGCCCAAGATCATTTTCGCTTCGATTGACGCAGCGTTTGCGCGAGAGATGGAGCCGCGGTTTGCCGCCGCCGGTTGCGCCGTCGTTTCCAATTCCAGCGCCTTCCGCATGGCGCCCAATGTGCCGCTGGTTCTTCCTGAAGTGAACGCCGACCATCTCCGCCTGATCGAAGAGCAATCCTGGCGCAAGGAGTCGGGCGGCTACATCGTCACCAACTCCAATTGCACAGCCATGGGTCCGGTGCTGGCACTCAAGCCCATCGACGACTGCTTCGGCGTCGAACAGATCTTTGCCACCTCCATGCAGGCAGTCAGCGGCGCAGGCTATCCCGGTGTGTCCTCGATGGACATCCTCGACAACGTTATCCCTTACATCGGCAACGAAGAAGAGAAGATGGAAGAGGAGACGCTCAAACTGCTGGGCAAGCTGGAAGGCCACACCGTAAGGCCGCTGGCGGCGCGCATGAGCGCCAGTTGCAACCGCGTTGCGGTCATCGACGGCCACACCGTAAGCGTCTCAATCAAGCTAAGGAAGCCGGCCACCCGCGACGAATTGCTTGCCGCGTGGGCGGAGTTCCGTCCCTTGGCCGGTCAAGGATTGCCGACTGCACCCGAGCAACCTATCGAGTGGGCTCCGCAAGACGATCGCCCCCAACCGCGCCTCGATCGCAATCGCGGCAACGGCATGGCGGTCACGGTGGGCCGCTTGCGCCCCTGCAACGTGCTTGACTGGAAATTTACCGTACTGTCCCACAACACGATTCGCGGAGCGGCAGGCGCTGCCATCCTGAACGCCGAATTGCTGGCGAGTCTGGGCAAGCTTGAGCCCGGGGTCTCTCGCGATGGGTCTTCGTCGCGGGAGTGGCAGCCGGTTGCCGAGACCGCCGCGCGCGCATGACGCGCCGTTGAACCATGGGAAGATTCGCATGAGCCTGGTTGTCATGAAGTTTGGCGGCACCTCGGTCGAGAATCCGGCCGCCATCGGCCGTACCGCGGCCATCGTCGCCGGACGCGTGGCCCAGGGCAAGAGCCCCGTGGTCGTGGTCAGCGCCATGGCCAAGGTTACAGACCAGTTGCTGCGCGCCGCCGGAGCCGCGGCCGCGGGCGACCGCACCGGCGCCCTGGCCATCAGTTCCCGGCTTCGCGCGCGCCATCGCGATACCGCCGCCGCCCTGGTGACCGATTGCGCCAACGCCGCCACGCTGCAGAACCTCATCGATCAGAAATTCGACTCGCTCGATGAAATCCTGCGCGGCCTGGCGGCTATCTTGGAACTCACTCCGCGCATCTCCGACCTGATCGCGAGTTATGGCGAACGCGTCTCCAGCCGCATCGTCGCCGCGGCCTTTCGCGAGCGCGGCATCGACGCCGCCCACGTGGACGCGCGCGAAGTCATCATTACCGATTCTCAATTTCAGAAGGCGATTCCGCAAAGCGTCATCACCGAAAAGCGCGCCAGGGAAAAACTGTGNNTCTCCGCAGAGGCTATTGAGATCTGGACGGATGTGGACGGCATCATGACCACCGATCCGCGCGTGTGCCCCGATGCTCTGCGCGTCAAGGTCATCAGCTTTGAAGAAGCGGCCGAGCTGGCCTACTTCGGCGCCAAGGTGCTGCATCCGGCCACCATTCTGCCCGCTGTCAAAAAGAATATTCCGGTGCTGGTGCTCAACAGCCGCAACGCCGCGTGCGAGGGCACGCGCATCGCATCCCTGGCCCCGCATTGCAGCAGCCCTTTCAAATCCATCGCCGTCAAAAAAAGGCTGAGCATCATCGACGTGGTCGCTAGCCGCATGTTGATGACCCACGGCTACCTCAGTGAAATTTTCGCCATCTTCGACAAGCACAAGTGCGCCGTAGACATGGTGTCGACCAGCGAAGTCAGCGTCTCCCTGACCGTGGATTCGAATGAGAAACTGCCCGCCATCGCCGCCGACCTGAGCAAGCTGGCCGACGTGAAATACGAGGGCAGAAAGGCT
>PMOF01000206.1:3732-11192 GCA_003162495.1 Acidobacteriaceae bacterium | reverse complement strand
AGTCCCTAGTCCCTGTTCTTGCACTCCGCCCAAAAACCTCGCCACCTCTTCGAGCGGCCTCTGCGTAGCCGACAGCCCGATCCGCTGCAGCGGGCGTTTGGTCAGCGCTTCCAGACGTTCCAGCGTAAGCGCCAGGTGCGCGCCGCGCTTGGTCGGAACCAGTGCGTGAATCTCGTCGATGATCACCGTATCCACGGTGCGCAACGCCTCTGAAGCCTGCGACGTCAGCAGCAGGTAAAGCGACTCCGGGGTGGTAATCAGGATCTCCGCCGGATGCCGTGCAAAGCGCGCCCGCTCTTTCTGCGGTGTGTCACCCGTGCGCACGCTGATGGCCGGCTCGCGAAAGGCCACCCCCATCCGCCGCGCCATGTTGGCCATCCCCGCCAGCGGCGAACGCAGGTTGCGCTCCACATCCACGGCCAGCGCCTTCAGCGGCGATACATAAACGATGCGGCACCCGCGGCGCTCGTCCCCGGTAGCCGGGTGCCCCACCCTCGCGACGTCTTTGTTTTTGTCGCTAGGGTGGGAACCTGCCAGCATCAACCGGTCCAGGCACCAAAGAAACGCCGCCAGCGTCTTGCCTGTCCCCGTCGGCGCCAGAATCAGCGTGTTCTCCCCGCGCGCAATCACCGGCCAGCCCATCCGCTGCGGCGCGGTCGGCGCATCGAACACCGCGCGAAACCACTCCGCCGTCACCGTATGAAAACAAGCGAAGGGATCCCCGGCCGAGCCCGAAGAAGACAAAGGGTCCGAAGAAGTCCGATCCGGTTTGGAAGAGTCAGGGAGCATTCTCTGTCTTGAGAATAACGCGTCAACCCAGCGAAGAGGAAGCGAAGAACCTGACGGGCGGTGGCGCAGTTTCGAAGGGTATGGGCTTCAGCCCGTACATGAAATGACACAAAACCCCGAGGGCTTTAGCCCCTGAGGAACGCCCTTCTCTCAAATGGGCCCACCACCAACGGACCTAAGCGATCTCCCTCCATTCCGGCGAAATTTCTGCGGGCCGCAACATTTTGGCCGTGACCGAACCACATGCTCCAGCTTTTAATGTCCTGCCACCCGATACGCTAAGCTAAACTTTGCCGGGAGCGACCATGCGCGACCATTTGGCCACACTCCTCGACGACTTCCGCCGCCACGGCAGCGATGTCGCCGTGGTTCGCTACCTGGGCAATCGGCGCAGGACCGCAACCTACCAGCAGATCGCCCACCTGGCCGGCCGCTTTGCCGCCCTGCTTGCCCAGCGCAACATCCAGACCGGCGATCGCGTGCTGCTTTGGGCTGAAAACAGCGCGGAGTGGGTCGCAGCCTTCTATGGCTGCCTGCTGCGCGGCGTGCTTGCCGTTCCTCTCGATGCCGCCGGAACCTCGGATTTTGCTGTGCGGGTGGCCGCCGACGTCGCGCCCAGGCTGGCTGTCGGCGACGCCCTGCTCCTTCACCAGTTGCCTTCCACATGGCACGCCCTCGCATTTGAAGATTGGCTCGCGTCCCTTCCTGCCGAAGAAGCCGGCCCTGTTCCCGGCCTCTCCAGGGAAACGCCGCTGCAGATCCTCTTCACCTCCGGCACCACCGGCGAGCCCAAGGGAATCGTGATCACCCACGGCAACGTCCTTGCCAGCATCGGTCCCATCGAGAACGCGTCCCAGCCCTATCTGCGCTATGTGCGTTTCATTCATCCCCTGCGCATTTTGCATACGCTGCCCCTGAGCCACGTCTTCGGCCAGACCATGGGCCTGTGGATTCCATCCATTTATTCCGCTGAAGTTCACTTCGAAAATCGCCTGGTGGCGCCTCGACTCATCGAGACCATCCGCCGCGAACGCATCTCCGTTCTCGCAGCCGTGCCGCGCGTGCTCGCTCTTCTCAAGTCGCATCTCGAAGCCACCCTTCCCGGACTTGTCGATCGGGTCGCCGGACCCACTGCCAATGCCACCAGCGTCCCCGGCCAGCAAACCCCCTCGCGGAAGCCCTCTCCTGTCGTGGCCGCCGGCAAAAGCTGGTGGCGCTTTCGCGACGTCCATCGCACCCTCGGCCTCAAATTCTGGGCGCTCATCTCCGGCGGAGGAGCGTTGCCCCCCGCAGTCGAGAAGTTCTGGAATCGCGTCGGATTTGTCGTCGTCCAGGGCTACGGAATGACCGAAACCACCGCGCTGATTACTCTCAACCATCCCTTCCATGTGGCGCAGGGAACCATCGGCAAACCGCTGGCCGGCCGCGAAGTGAAGCTTGGCCCCGATGGCGAGGTCCTGGTCCGCGGCGATGCCATTTCCGCCGCCACCTGGTCCGGCGGCACCCTCCATCCGCGCAGCAGTGAGTGGCTGGCCACCGGCGACCTCGCTGAAACTCAACCCACCGGCGAGCTGCGTTTTCTGGGCCGCAAAAGCGAAGTGATCGTCACCGCCTCCGGCCTGAATCTGCACCCCGAAGACCTCGAGGCCGCCATCGAGCAGCAGCCGGGAGTGGCGGCCTGCGCCGTTGTGCCGCTTGAAACCGCCGCCGGACCCGAGCCCTGCGCCGTACTCGCCTTTCGCGGTAGCGCCGACCAGGCCGCGCTCGCCATTGAGCACGCCAACGCGCGCCTGGCGGAGTTTCAGCGTCTGCGCCGCTGGCAGTTGTGGCCCGAGCCCGACCTGCCCCGCACCTCCACGGGCAAAGTCCGCCGCAGCGCAGTGGCCTCGTGGCTGGCGGACACGCAAGCGCAAGCAGTGCAAAACCGCATCGAGTCCGCCAACGGCGCCCCGCCGTTTGCAAATGCCGACTGGCTGCTGACCCTCATCGCGCAAATTACCGGCGAAGCCGTTCCCTCCGGCGACCCCCGTCTGCGCCTCACCGAAGACCTGCACCTCGACAGCCTCGGCCGCGTGCAGTTAGCTGCGGCCCTCGAAGCGCGCATGGGAAGCCCAGCCGACGCGGGAACCGTCAGCCTCGACCAGGCACAAACTCTAGTAGACCTGCGCCGCCTCTTGTCCCCAGATCCCGAGCCCGTAGCATCCCGTCAAGCAGAGGCGAGTTCCGACTCCCCCGGTTTCGCATCTGACACAAATGCGGGTGCCCCAGGTCTCGCTTCTGAGACCTGGGAAAGCACAAAAGCAAACGCGCCCAATTCCCATTCAACCCCGCCGTCACCCACCCCCACCACAAACTACATCTATCCCCACTGGCCCTGGTGGCCGCCCATCCGCGCCCTGCGCATCGCGTTCCTTGAGGCCGTGGCGCGTCCCCTGGTCTGGTTTCTCGCCAACCCAACAGTCATCGTCCCCGCCCGGATAACCGCCCCCGAACCGCTGCTGATCGTCGCCAATCACATAACGGCTTTTGACGGCCCGCTACTCGAATACGCATTGCCCGGCCCCATCAGAAGGCGCATCGCGGTCGCCATGTCCGGAGAGATGCTCGAGCACTATCGCCACTTCCGCAGCCTCGACCCCCTCCGTCCCGAGGGCCGGTTTTTTCTCCCCGGTCCCCTCTTCTACTTTCTCCTCACTGCCCTGTTCAACGTCTTTCCGTTGCCCAGGCAGCGGGATTTCCAGCGCAGCTTCGCCCATGCCGGCGAAGCGCTTGACCGCGGATTCCATGTGATGGTCTTCCCCGAGGGAGCGCGCTCTGAGGCCGGCACTCTGGCCCGCTTCCGTCCCGGTATTGGCTTGCTTGTCAAGCAATCGCAGGCGCCAGTGCTCCCCATGGCGGTGCGCGGCCTGGGCGAATTGAAGACCCGCCGCCGAGGCTGGTTCCGCTCCGGCGCCATTGAAGTGCTGACCGGCCAGCCCATCCGTTTCGCGCCCACTGACATCGAGGCCGCCATCACCGCCCGTTTGCACGCCGAGGTGGAGAAGCTGCTAAACGGCTGAAGAATCACGTGCCACTTCGAATCGCCAGGAGGAGCGACGTTCAAAAAAGAAACGCGACAGTCCCCAATCCAGATGCCAGGCCATGTACAGCACCCAAGGAAATGTTTTAGCCTCAAACTTTCATACCCACCGCGGAGCGAAGCCCGATGAATCCTCAACCCTCGACCGACGCAGCCCTCGCCAATCTCCTCGAACGCGCGCGCCAGGCCGCGCTTCATTCCTACTCGCCCTATTCCGGCTTCCGCGTCGGCGCAGCCCTGCAACTTTCCAACGGAGAAATCGTCACCGGGACCAACGTCGAAAACGTCAGCTACGGCCTCACCATCTGTGCGGAGCGCGCCGCCCTGGTCAGCGCCGTCTCCCAATTCGGCCCCGCCATCCGCATCCAGGCCGTCGCCGTCACCAATCTCAACCAGGCCGCCAGCCCGCCCTGCGGCGCATGCCGCCAGGTCCTCTCCGAATTCATCCTCCCCGACGCACCGGTTCTCTTCCCCGCCTCTGACGGCCTCCGCACCATGGCCTTCTCTGACCTCTTCCCCCTCGCGTTCGAAATGAAATCGAAGTAAGGCTCAACCTCAATGAAGCAATCCGAGTCTAGCGCAAATGAGAACATCATCGCCGCCCCGCTCCATGTGATCGACCTCATCCGCAAAAAGCGCGACGGTGGATTTCTGGACGCCCGGGAGATCGCCTTCCTCGTCTCCGGCGCGGCCGACAACTCAATCCCTGGCGCCGCCAGCCCCATTCCTTTGGAGCAGCTCTCCGCCTGGCTCATGGCCGCCTGGCTGCGCGGTCTCTCGCTCGATGAAACCCGCTCGCTTACCCTCGCCATGCGCGACTCCGGCGAAAAATTCTCTCCCGCGCGCCTCGGCAAAGTCGCCGTCGACAAGCACTCCACCGGCGGCGTCGGCGATAAAACCAGCTTCCTGGTCGCGCCCATCGCCGCCGCCTGTGGTCTCGCCGTGCCCATGATCAGCGGCCGCGCCCTCGGCCACACCGGCGGAACGCTGGATAAGTTGGAATCCATTCCCGGCTTCCGCACCGCGCTCTCCCTGCAGGAATTTGAAACCGTCCTCGCCCATTGCGGCGCATCCATCGTCAGCCAGACACCCGCTCTGGTTCCCGCCGACCGCGTCCTCTACGCCTTGCGCGACCGCACAGCCACCGTCGAAAGCCCCGGCCTCATCTGCGCGTCCATTCTCAGCAAAAAACTCGCGGCGGGATTAAACGCTCTGGTGCTCGATGTAAAAACCGGCTCCGGCGCATTCCTGCGCAACCGGGAAGACGCCGAATATCTCGCCGCCCTGATGGTCGCGACCGCCGAGGCAGCAGGAACCCGCACCGTGGCTCTGCTCACCGACATGGGCCAGCCCCTCGGCCGCGCCGCCGGCAACTGGATCGAGTTGGTCGAGTCCGTCGAGCTTCTTCGTGGCCATCGCCCCGCGGAAAGCGAAGACCTCCGCGAACTCTCGCTCATTCTCGCCGGCTGGATGATTCACCTCGGCGGCAAGGCGGAGTCTGCCCAGACCGGCCGCCGCCTCGCAGAAGCCGCGCTTGAAGATGGCTCCGCTCTCGCCATTTTTTTCAGGATGATCGAAGCCCAGGGCGGCGACACCGCCGTCTTCAGCAATCCGGCAGACTTTCACAAGCCCGGCGCAACGCAAGTCCTCAACGCCTGGGAGACCGGCTACATCTTCGAAATGGACACCACCAAAATCGGTTGGGCCGTCCAACGAACAGGAGCGGGCCGCGAGAAAGCCGGAGAACCGGTCGACCCCCACGCCGGCATTCTGTTCCACGCCCGCCGCGGTGCTCATGTTGAGGAAGGCCAGCCCATCGCCACGCTCTACGCCACCACGCCCGCACTTCTCCCCGAGCCCATCGCATTACTCAAGGCAGCGATCCTCGTCTCCGACACCCCGCCGCAGCCGGTCGAGTTGGTAAGCCGCATCTTCACCCGCGAAATTGCCGAAGCCTTTTTGCAGAATGCTGTAAGGTAATCGAAAGCCACTTATAACAAAACAGCGACTGTCATCCTGAGCGAAAGGGGCCCCAAGCGCTTTTCAGCTTGGGGGTGGTGAGTCGAAGGATCCGCGGCTGTTTTTTTAACAACTTAGGAGACAGTACACTAGGGCGATTCCAGTTCAAGGAGAAATCCAGTTGGATCGATTCACCGGCATTCTGGGAATTCTGGCCGTGCTCACCGCGGCCTGGCTCGGCTCCACCGATCGCAAGCGCATTCGGTGGCGCACCGTCGCCTGGGGGCTCGGCCTGCAAATCACCTTCGCCTTTCTCGTGTTGCGCTTCGATTACGGTCAGCGAGCCATGACCTGGGCCGGCGGCGTGGTCAACAGCATGCTCTCTGCCACCTTCGCCGGGACCGCGGTACTGTTTGGCCAGCTTGGCCTGCCCAACTCCGGCGCGTTCGGCACTCTGCTGCCGCCTCACTCGGGCTCCATTTTCGCCTTTCAGGTGTTGCCTACCATCATCTTCATCTCCGCATTCTTCGCCGTCCTTTATCACATCGGCATCATGCAGATCATCATCCGCGCCATGGCCTGGATCATGCTCAAAACCATGCGCATCTCCGGCGCGGAAAGTATGAACGTTGCCGCCTCCATCTTCATGGGCCAGACCGAAGCCCCGCTCACCATCCGTCCCTTCCTCGCCAAAGCCACGCGCAGCGAACTCATGGTCATCATGACCAGCGGCATGGCTCACGTCTCCGGCGGCATCATGGCCATGTACATCGCGCAGGGCGTCGAAGCGCGCCATCTGCTCTCCGCCGTCATCATGACCTCGCCCGGCACCATCCTCATAGCCAAGATGCTGGTCCCTGAAACCGGCAAGCCCGCCACCGAAGGCAAAGTCGTCATCCCCAAGGATGAATTGCACAAGGATGAAAATCTGATTGGCGCCATCGCCCGCGGCACCATCGACGGCGGCAAGCTGGCCTTCAACGTAGCCATCATGCTCATCAGCTTTCTCGCGCTGGTCGCTTTACTTGACAGCCTGCTCGGCTGGGTTCATATCCACAACGGCATGCACTGGGTTCCCGGCTCCCTCGGTCAAATACTGGGCTACCTGTTCGCGCCTGTTGCGTGGCTCATCGGCGTTCCCTGGCACGACTGCATGGCCATCGGCAACCTGCTCGGCACCCGCATGGCCCTCAATGAAGTCATCGCCTACATCGCCCTCGGCGCGCAAAAGGCCACGCTCTCCCCGCGCTCCTTCACCATCGCGACCTTTGCTCTGTGCGGCTTCGCGAACTTAGGCTCAATCGGCATGCAGATCGGCGGCATCGGCGCATTAGTCCCCGAGCGCCGCAATGATTTAGCCCGTTTAGGCGTGCGCGCCATGTTAGCCGGCACTATGGCTAACCTGATCTCCGCCTCAATCGCCGGCATGTTCCTGGGCTAACATGGAGCGGGAGGACCTCCCGATGAGTGACTCTCCATTCGAAAAGATATTGAGCGAACTAGCCGACGGCCGCACGGAGCTGGTCTTCGACCTTCTTCCAAGCGGCGTTCCCGCAAACCACAAAGATGATAACGGCGTCTCTCTCATCCAGCATTGCGCATATTACGGTGATGTCAGCGCCATTCGCTTTCT
>PMOF01000206.1:3417-3694 GCA_003162495.1 Acidobacteriaceae bacterium | reverse complement strand
AGAGCGCCTGGTCTACGACCGGGTTCTCACGGTTCTCCTGTCCCATGGCGCGAACCCCAATGTAGCCACCAGGCCAGGAGTGGAAACGGGCTGCTTCATGCGTGACTGCCGAACCAAAGGCGAGACCCCGCTCCACCGCGCGGCCGCCTTCGGTGAAGTCGAAACCATCCGCCTTCTCATCGGTGCGGGCGCCATCGTCAACGCAAAAGACGCCAACGGCGATACGCCGCTTTCGTGGGCCAGTTGGTATGGGCGTCCGACGCCCATCCTCAGGGAA
>PMOF01000206.1:319-3368 GCA_003162495.1 Acidobacteriaceae bacterium | reverse complement strand
CGAAATGGGTGGGAAACCACAGCTCTCAATCCGCCACCCTATGCCAGGTGCCCCATCCATTTCGCGGTCGTTGCGAAATGGGTGGGAAACCACAGTTCTCAACCCGCCACTCTATGCGCGACCCAATCGTTTCACCCGATAAAACACCGTCAACCCCGTCACCGAACCGCATGTCAGCAAGCTCGCCGCCATCCCCAGAATCAGCGACAAATCCCGCTGATACGCCCCATGCACAATCCCGATCGCCTGCAGCACACTGAACCCGCCAAACGTAATCAGCGAAATCCCCTCATCGCTTTTCTTGTGCCAAACCGCCAGCACCTGCGGCACAAACAGCAGGGCATTGCACCCCAGCCCCAATCCGAAGACCACCGCGACAATCTCTTTCATTGAAGCCCACCTTAGTCCCTCAGTCCCTAGTCCCTAGTCCAAATCTCTCCGCGTTGCGCGCCCTCGCCTTGGCCGCTTCTTCTTCGCGAGTCCTCTTCGGTGCATTGGTCTCAAGCGAACGCAGCAGCCGCGCCGACGCCGATGCAATCTCCTCCACCGCCGCCAGAAACGCCGCCTCGTTCACCTTGGCCGGCTTGTTAAAGCCGCTCACTTTGCGCACAAACTGCAAGCTCGCAGCTCGAATTTCCTCGTCCGCCACCGGCGGATCGAAGTTGAAAAGCATTTTGATATTCCGGCACATCGCTTGAGCACCTCCATCGATCAAAACTCGTCCAGCTGCTTGCACCCTCAGTTCAACACTCTACCGGAATGGCAGGCCGGGTTGACACTTCGCAAATTGCGAAGTAATGTTAAAGGAGTGCATATCATCACGATCAAACGCCTGCGGCAGGCGTCTGAGGACTACCGGGAGGCCGCTCTGGAAATCGGCTCCTGGACCCGGATTGTGAAGTCGGCTCGGTGGCGGAATTTTCAAGAGTTGAGATCGAGTTTCCCCGATGGGGACAATGTCGACGGTTTTGTCGTCTTCAATTTCCGGCACAACCGCTACCGCCTGATTGCTGCGGTTCATTATGCAAAGCTGATTGATGGACGTTTGACCGTGGGGCATGTGTACATAGGATCGTTCATGACGCACAAAGAGTACGGTCGATGGTGCGCCGGGACCAAAAAGGAAAGGGCGGAATGGCTACACTTCTAGCAAACCCGGCGAAGATGATCGAGCGCGGAGCTCCTCACCTGATTCGCACCGAGCGGCAGCTTGAGTCCTATACCAAGGCTCTCTATCGACTGACCTCCGAGTCGAACCCAACACCGGCCCAAACCGAAGCCATCGAGTTGCTTACACTGTTGATTGAGCGTTATGAGGACGAGCACTATGCGCTCCCCCAAGCGTCCCCGGCCGATGTGCTGAGATTCCTTCTTTCGCGGCACGGCCTCAAGCAGCGCGATATCGCGGCGGACCTTGGAGGGGAGAGCGTGGTCTCCGAAGTGCTCTCTGGAAAACGCAGGCTCAACGCTGCGCACATCGAACAGCTCAGCAAGCGATTCCACGTTTCGCCGGCCGTCTTCTTTCCTGCCTGAGAATATCCATGCTTGTAGAATCACCAAGAGCGTTTCTCCAGCCTTAAAACATGACTTACTTCGATCAAGTTACGGAAGCCGCTGCCTTCCTGCGGGAAAGAATCCGGGGAAATCTCGGCGACCAGGTTCCCCGCATCGGCATCGTGCTCGGCTCCGGCCTCGGTGCCGCAGCCGACGCCATCGCCGACCCGGCAATCATCCCCTACGCCGAAATTCCCCACTTCCCCCAATCCACCGTGGAAGGCCACTCCGGCCGCATCGTCGCAGGTTTGCTGGGCGGCGCACCCTGCGTCATCATGCAAGGCCGCGTCCACTTCTACGAGGGCTATTCGCCCAGCCAGGTCACATTCCCCTTGCGCGTGCTCGGCGCGCTCGGCCTGCGCGCCGTCGTCCTCACCAACGCCGCGGGAGGCATCCAAGACGGCTACCGCATCGGCCAGCTTGTGGCCGTCGCCGACCACATCAACCTCATGGGGTTTAACCCGCTCAACGGCCCCAACGAGCCGCGCTTTGCCTTCCAGCCAAATGCCGGCCTCCGCTTTTTCGACATGACCGAGGCCTACTCGAAACGTCTCCGCTCCCTCGCCAAAGCAGCCGCAGAAGCGGAAGGGTTCTCGCTTGAAGAAGGTGTCTACCTCGCCGTTCCTGGACCCAGCTTCGAGACCCCGGCCGAAATCCGCGCCTTTCGCTCCCTCGGCGCTACCCTCGTCGGCATGTCCACCGTGCCTGAAACCATTGTGGCCCGCCACATGGGCCTTGAGGTCCTCGGCATCTCCTGCGTCACCAACCTCGCCGCCGGCCTCAGCGCAAAGCTGCTCAGCCACCAGGAAGTCTTCGAGGCCGGCCGCCAAGTCGAACACCGCCTCGCCCGTCTCCTTGAACGCCTCATCCCCCAGATCGCCGCCGTGCTGGAGCCCAAACCGTAAGTAACTCCGGACCCTCAGTACTAATGACGGTCCTTTCACCCAAGTTTCACCTAACTATGAACGGTTTCCTGCATCTATACGGTTATGTTGACGGGAATGGCCGAACAATCCTTGGAGTCGATAAAGGAAAAGGTTGCTGCGTGGCTCCGCCAGGGCACCTCGCCCCGCCGCCTGGCGCTCACCCTGGCGCTCGGATTCGCCATCGGCTGCATTCCCGTGGTGGGCGTTCCTACGCTGCTCTGCGCCGCCCTGGCACTGGCTCTTCGCCTCAATCTGCCTGCCATTCAGGCGGCAAACTACGCCGCCATGCCGCTGCAACTGCTGCTCGTTGTGCCCTTTGTCCGCCTCGGCGGATGGCTCTTTAACTCGGGCCCTCTTCGTGTGTCGCAGATTGCGGCTGTTCTGCGCAGCTCGCCTGCTGACCTGATCAGGCAACACAGCCTGACCACCCAGCTGCTTACGCAGTTGACCGGCCTTTTTGGTCACGCGATGCTGGCCTGGCTGTTGATCGCGATTCCCGCAGTGGCACTCCTCACGGTCGCGCTCACCTTGCTGCTGCGCCAGGTTCCCGCATTCGCCCCCGCTGAAGC
>PMOF01000206.1:0-233 GCA_003162495.1 Acidobacteriaceae bacterium | reverse complement strand
GCCCTGGGCGCGGTCATCCTGGCCCGCACTTCGGCTTCATGCTCGTTAGCAGCCACAAACGGCCCCTCGAATTGCCAGTGAATCTGGTGGGCGGTGGTATAGCCATTCGGATTCGGCCCCACCCAGCCGTTGTACTTGTCCGTGGTATGCAGCGGCTGCGACCCGTCGCCCACGTAGTGCCCAAGCCAGCCGGCATAGAAGAGCGCTGCCGCTTCCACGCCGCGGGTATCCTT
>PMOF01000016.1:9781-12842 GCA_003162495.1 Acidobacteriaceae bacterium | reverse complement strand
CCGGTGGCGCTCCGTCGGAAGATCCCATTGCGCCGCTGCTCCAGCTCGGTCTGCCTAACGCCACCGGCATCTTCTACGGCGTGACGGCCGCGCCCAGCGCGGACCACGGCAGCGAACCCGCCGGCCAAAACGCGCGGGTCAAAGGACCCCTCACGCGCTACACCATCTCCTTCACAATTCGAGCCCAGGATGTTGCATTCGGCCAGGCTCCTAACGGCGGGCGCATTGCCAACCTGCTCATCGGCGTCAAGGCTTACGGGGAAGACGGCTCTGCTCTCAACTGGCAGGCCACCCGCGAAGCCGTCGAGCTCGATGCCGCGCACTATCAAACCATGCTGAAATCCGGCATTCCTGTCTCACTCGCTCTCGATCTGCCGGCCAATACCTCCGCCCAGATAGTCACCGCCGTCTACGACTGGAACTCCAACAGGCCGGGCACCCTGGAAATCCACCTCCACCACTGATCTCTGACCACGAACACCGCGGAATCGTCCTCTGCGCACCTTTCCCGTAGCCCTATTGCCTGCGCTCGTCATGCGAATCGTCGCCGGCACGGTGCCCATGCGCTCGATTGCTCTGGGATCGCGCAAATTCTCCAACGCACCGGTCGAGGCAGAATAGGTCCGGGCAAACCGGCTTCCCGGAAGGGACTGGCTGGCTTGTGGACCGGTCGAATTTGAAGGGCTGGATTTGAGCGCGAATTCTTTCGGGGTTAAAACCCCGACCTACCCGTCGCGTACACGAAGTTTCAGATTTTGCTGGAGGGGTTCATGTACGGGCTGAAGCCCGTACCCTTCAAGTTGACGCCCGCAGGGGATTAATGGGTGGGTTGAAACCCAGACGGGGAAAGGCAAATACAGGTCCTTCGACTCCGCTGAAGTACGCTTCGCTCAGGATGACAGTCCATAAGTTGCTCAGGATGACAGCTTCAAATTCAGAAGCCCATGATGTTGTAGCCGGAGTCGACGTACATGACTTCGCCGGTGACGGCGCTGGAGAGGTCGCTGGCCAGGAAGAGGGCTGCGCCGCCGACTTCTAACTGGTCGACGTTGCGGTGGAGTGGGGCGCGGTCGGCGTGGGCCTTCATCATTTCACCGAGTGCGCCGACGCCGCGGGCGGCGAGGGTCTTGATGGGTCCGGCGGAGATGGCGTTGACGCGAATGTTTTTGGGGCCGAGGTTCCAGGCGAGGTAGCGGACGGTGCATTCGAGGCCGGCCTTGGCGATGGCCATGACGTTGTAGTTGGGGACGACCTTTTCGGCGGCGTAGTAAGTGAGTGTGATGATGCTGCCGCCCTGGGACATGAGCGGGGCGGCGGCGCGGCTGACGGCGATGAGCGAGAAGACGCTGACTTCAAGGGCTGTGCGGAAGCCTTCGCGGGTAGTGTTGATGAATTCGCCTCGGAGGTCCTCGGGGGGGGCGTAGGCGATAGCGTGGACGAGGATGTCGATTTTGCCGAATTTTTCCTTGAAGTTGGCGTAGGTCGAGTGGATTTCGGCGTCGATGGAGACATCGCACTGGAAGCCCTGTGCGCCTGGCAGCTCGTCGATTAGGCCCTGGGCCTCCTGCTTCATGCGTTCATTTTGATAACAGATAGCCAGGGTTGCGCCGGCCGCGTGCAGCTGTTGGGCGATGCCCCAGGCGATGGAACGCTTATTGGCCAGCCCGTGGACTACGGCTGTCTTACCCGCCAAATTGATCATGCTTGGTTTGTTCCTCCAAGGTCAGCGGAAAGGGGGGTGGGCCGACCATGGATAAGAATATCAGCCGCCGAGGTCGACGAGTTGGACTTTGCCGACGGGGCGGCGGAGGAAGCGGGAGCCGAGGCGCTCGAATTTCTCGACGGAGTCGGTGGCAAAGCAGCGCAACTGCGCGTTGGGCGAAAAGCGCTTCGCGCCTTGTTGCACCAGGGACGAAACTGCGGTCTGGGATTGGGTTTGGCCGAGGAGTTGCGCAGCGGTGTCGGCTACGGCTTCGGCGGAGTCGATGACCTTGACGTCGGGCGAGAGGGCATGTTTGATGAGCGGGCGGAGCAGGGGGTAGTGGGTGCAGCCGAGNNTTGGATGACCTGGGCAGTGACGGAGTGGTCGATCCAGCCTTCTTCAACGAGGGGGACGAGGAGGGGGCAGGCTTTCTCAAAGGCTCGCAGGCCCTGGGCGCGGCAGGCGGCGGTGTAGGCGTGGCTGTGGACGGTAGCGTCGGTGCCGATGACCAGGACGTCGCCGGTGCGGGAGGCGGCGCGGGCAGCGGTTGCGCCGGGAGTGATGACGCCAAGGACGGGGACGGAGACGGCGTCCTGAATGGCGTCGAGGGCGAGGGCGCTGGCGGTGTTGCAGGCGATGACGAGGAACTCGGCGCCTTGTTCGCTGACCAGGAACTTGGCGCTCTGGGCGGCATAGCGGGCGATAGTGCGCCGGGACTTGGAGCCGTAGGGCAGGCGGGCTGTGTCCCCGAGGAAGGCGAATTGGGCCTGCGGAATCCGGTCGACGAGGGCGCGGAGGACGGTGAGTCCGCCGAAACCGGAATCGAATACGCCGATGACGGGGGTGATGGTTTGGAGATCGCTCATGGATTGGCTCCTTCGGTAGGAATGGCTTCTGTGGCGAGGAAGGTGCGGGTGAGATCGGCGTGGCCGGCGAGGGTGGCGCGCCGCTGGCCGTCCACCAGGAATCGGACCTGGGTGATGCGAGGCATGTTGGCGTGGAGCGTGCCGCAGATGGAGAGTAGGGTGAGGGTTTCGGTTTCAATGCCGGAGGGATGGGTGGCGGCGAAGGTGGCGGTGAAGTTGACGACGGCGAGCTGCGGGCCGGTGTCACTGGCTTTGGGATGCGCGGCCCTGGGAACTGGGGCTTGGGCTGGGACGAGGGCAGGCATCAGGAAGACCTGGTCGACGGAACTGGCGCCGCCGGTGATGGGGTGGGCTGCGCCGGGGGCGGCATAGAGGTCGAGCAGCTTGCCGAGAATGGCGCGTGCGCGTGCGCCGGGATCGGCGGGGAGGGGCAGGGACTGGACCTGGGCGAGCATGGAATTGTCGGGGTCACTGGCGACCAGGAGCGTGGCCG
>PMOF01000016.1:0-9677 GCA_003162495.1 Acidobacteriaceae bacterium | reverse complement strand
TGCGCCAGGCTTCGGCGCGACATTCCAGCAGAGCGGCGGCCAGCGCCTCGGCCACGCGGGCCTGGTAAGCGGGATCGTCGAGGGCGGCGGTGACGGCGCGGCTCGAGTCGCGTTCGGGGGCGATCTCGACGGCCACGGCAGGGCAGGTCATGCTGTCGACGGCAGGCAGCGCGGTGCGACCCAGGGTGACGCTCATGCCGGCGTGGACAAAGGCGGAGTTAAGCACGCCGACAAGGGCCAGGCTGCGGGTGACCCAGGCGGCCTGCGCGGTTTTCCAGGCGGGGAAGCGGGCGGGCTGAGCGGGGGCGAGCGAAGAAGCAAAAAGGTGAACGCCGGAACCGCTTTCAGAAGCGTGGAGGCTCAGGCAGGCCTGGGCCCTGGCGTGGTTGGCGATTTCAGCGCGGCGGTTGAGGTCGATGGAGGCGTCGGACTCGCGCGTGGTGAGGACCTGGATGCCGCGCGCGGCCAGGAGGGAACGCAGCCGGACGCTGAGGGCGAGGGTGTAGGTCTTTTCCAATTGGCCGTCGCTCAGGCGGCCGCCGGAGTCGTCTCCGCCGTGAGCGGCATCGAGGACGACCAGGAAGGGGGCCGGGGGAGCGGCAGGTGGTGGCGAAGATTGCTGGGCTGCCAATTGGAAGCCCAGCGTTAAGACCACCAACGCTCCGCAAGGCAGGAGCCTTTGATGTGGCTGTCCCCGACCTAGAGCGACCATTCCCGCTGCTCCTGGATCGCGGCGTGCATCGCATCGGGAGCAAGGTCCAGATCACCGGGCCAAGACACGGCACCGTAATCAAGCTTGACCTGTGCAAACAGGGTTGGGTCGGCAAGAGCGGCGAATACCCCGGCCTCGGGAGAATGCACCAGGCGAGACATATCGACAGTTCCGGTGAGGCCATCGGCAAAGGAGACCCGCAGGCGGAACCCCCGAAGGGCTTCGACGGCGGTGACACGCCAAGGCGATCGGGGGGCGACCTCGCCGGTCAAGGCAGCGGGAGAATTTTCATAGGCGCTTGATTCTGTACGCATAATTCCCAATCCTTCCTGAGTTCGTCGCGGTGCTGTTGTGCCCATTCCAAAACGAGCGACTTAGCACGGGCCGGTAAATCTCCACGGATGACCTCAAACGTTTGTATGTCGATCAATTCTTCGAACTCAGCATAAAGCGCGTGAAAATGAGGCGGAGCATGGTCGCCAAAATACATCTGGATCAGATTCCGTAAAACCTGCTGATGGTCGGCATGGGTGTCCTGGGTTTCCCGCCCTATGCGCTGAGATCAGGTTACTTCCGCTTTCCGTGCCTAGTCCAGCGCATAGATGGCCAGGCCGCTGAGCAGCTTGGGGAAGAAGTCGGTGGACTTCTGGGGCATAACGTCGCCGGCAAAGGCCACTTCCCGCAGTTGCTCCATGGAAACGGGATTGGTGAGGAAGGCAACATCGGCTTCGTGGCGGCGCACCTGATCGACGGCTTCGGCGGCGTCGCGGAGGTAACGGAGATTGGTCTGCTCGCGGACTTTTTCGGCGTTGAGGCCGAGCAGCCGGTCGAGCAGGATGGAGTGCAACTGGCTGAGGTCAAGCTGGCGCTGGCGCTCGGGAAGGCCGGCCAGGGCGGCGGCGACGGGCTCTGGTTTGGAGCGCAGAAGCAGAGCGCCGGAGCGGGTGACGGCGACGAAGGCGGCGCCCTGCTGGCGGCCAAGCAGTTCGATCAGGCTGGTGACGTCGGTCGCGGTGATCTTTTCGACGTGAAAGAACGCTTCAGCGGATTGGGCGAATGCGGCGGGGTCAAAGGTGGCCAGGCTGTGAACCACGCGATGGGTGGGCAGGATGACGAGACCATCGGAATCCATGTTGACGAAGGTCATCATGACNNTGGAGGGGCCGGACGCACGCGATTCGGCGCCATGTTCCCGGGAGTAGTTCAGCGCGGTTTCATAGCGGTGGTGGCCGTCGGCGATGATGAGCTTCTTGTCGTCCATGGCGGCGGTCAACAGGCGGATGGCGGCGGTGTCGGCGACCCGCCACAGGCGATGCAGGACGCCGTATTCGTCGGTGACTTCAGCTTCGGCGGGACCGTTGTCGTCGTAGAGGATGCGCTCGACGCTCCCGGCCGGGTCAGAGTAGAGCATAAAGATCTGGCCGAAGTGGGCATGGGTGGCCTTGAGCAGGTTGAGGCGATCGCTCTTGGGCTTGGAGAGGGTTTGCTCGTGGCGGAAGACCACCTGATCGGCGTAGTCGTGAAGCTTGCCGAGGGCGATGAAACCACGGCGTTCCTTGACGATTTCAGTGCCGGGAACGGTGAAGCGCTGCGAGTAGGCAAAGATGCAGGGGTCTTTTTCCTGGAAGAGAACGCCCTGTTGGCGCCAGGCGTTGAAGTCGCGGGCCGCCCGGGTGTAGACGCTCTCGCCACGCTCGGCATCGAAAAGCTCAGGGAGTCCGAGAATGATGCGCACCAGGTTGAAGGGGGAGCGCTGGTAATAAGCCTGTTGCATAGAAGGGGAGATTTTATCGTAGGGCTGGGTGACCACGTCCTCAAGCCGCACGGAGGACGGATTGTAGCGCCAGGCGCGAAATGGATAAATGCGGGCCATACGGAATGTCCTGCTCCCCGTCGAACACTTTAGATTTGCGCACCGGTACCTTGGTTCTGCCGATCTGTTGACCGGTGTGCGCTCAGGCACGATTGTATCTCAGCGGAAACAAGCGGTTTGGGGATTCGGCAGAGGGGGCGGGGCGGCTGACTGTGGGGAAAACGTTGACCAAGCGGTGACACCAGCCGGGCGCCAACCGTGCTAATATCGCGAACATCCTGTGGTGATGCGGCATGACGAAGCTTCCTTTCCAGCGCGAATTTCAAAGCGAGCGGAACCCCCTGCGGCGACTGCGGCGCGGGCTGTGGATTTGCGGATTGGCGGCGATTTTGTTCGTGGCGCGGGCGCAGGGCCAGGATCAGGAAAATCCGCTGAACAAAGTGCATGTGCCGGTGCCGGATGCTTCCGCGACGCCGGCGACCGGGGCTCCGGCAGGCGCCGAGGCGCCGGCGACGACGGGAACGGGATCGCTGAAAGTTCATCCCGGGTCGTTCATCCGGATGAATGTGGACATGGTGCTGGTGCCGGTCACGGTGACGGATCCGATGAACCGGCTGGTGACGGGCCTTGAAAAAGAAGACTTTCAGGTTTTCGAAAACAACGGCCAGCAGAAGATTGCCAGCTTTGCCAGCGAAGATGCGCCGGTGTCGATAGGCATCATCTTCGACCTTTCCGGTTCGATGTCTTCAAAGTTGATCCGGGCGCGGGAATCGATCCTGCAGTTCATCAAGACGGCCAACCCGCAGGATGAATTTTTCGTGATCGGTTTCAACGACCGGCCGGAGTTGATCGAGGACTTCACCAGTTCGGTGGAAGACATACAGGCCCGGCTGGCGACGGTGCGCAGCGGGCATCGCACGGCGTTGCTGGACGCCATTTACTATGGCATGGCGAAGATGAAGGACGCGCGGCACGAGCGGAAGGCGCTGCTGGTGGTATCCGACGGGGGCGATAACCGTTCGCGCTACACCGAGGGCGAGGTGCGCGCCGAGGTGCGGGAGGCGGACGTGGAGATGTACTCGATCGGCATTTTCGATCCCTATGCGGCCACTCCCGAGGAACGGACCGGGCCGCAACTGCTGAATGATTTGAGCGAGGAGACGGGCGGGCGGTTGTTCCGCGTGGACGACGTCGGGGAGATGAGCGACATTGCGGAGAAGATTTCGACAGAGTTGCGCAACCAATATGTAATCGGCTTCAAGCCCAAGGACCTGACCCGCGACGGCAAGTGGCGTAAAGTGAAAGTGAAGATATCTCCTCCGCAAGGATTGCCGCCGCTGACCGTCCATGCTCGCACCGGTTACTATGCGCCATTGCAATAACTTAGTTTTCGTGGTTTTTTTGTCGGCAGCCGCGTATTCGCTGCAGGCGCAACAATCGCCCCCATCATCCGCCCCGGCGCCGGGCGCCGCGGGGCAATCCCCCTCATTGACGGTGGACCGCGATCCGGTGAGGTCGCCGGATGCGGAGCCCTCCGCAGCCGCGCCCGCGCCATTGCGCAAGGAGAGCGAGGGCTTTGTTCTGCACACCGATGTGGAAGAGGTGATCCTCAACGCGACGGTGCTGGAGGGCAACCGGCTGGTTCCGGACCTGAAGAAGGACGATTTTCAAGTTTCCGAAGACGGGGTCAAGCAGACGCTGATCAGTTTTCAGCACACCGATCTTCCGGTTTCGATCGCCATGGTGGTGGATAACTCCGGCTCGATGTCGAGGAAGCGGCCATCGGTGAACAAGAGCGCGCTGGACTTGATCGAAGCCTCGAACCCGCAGGACGAGGCATTTGTGGTGAATTTTTCCGACGAGGCGTTCATCGACCAGGAGTTCACCTCGGACCTGAACAAGCTGCGCGACGGTCTGGGGCACATCGAGTCCAGGGGAGGCACGGCGCTTTACGATGCGGTGGTGGCCTCGGCCGACAAACTGGCGGCGGATGCCAAGCGGCCCAAGCAGGTGCTGATCCTGATTACCGACGGCGAAGACAACGCCTCTACCCTGAACCTGGAGCAGACGATCCGGCGAGTGCAGCAGCTTTCCGGGCCGGTCATTTATTCCATCGGGCTGCTGTTTGGCGACGAGATGAGCCACGCCGAAGTGCGCCACGCGCGGCGTGCGCTGGAGATGCTTTCGACGGAGACAGGCGGGATCGCCTACTTTCCCAAGTCGATCGAGAATATTGACCAGATTGCCGCCGAAGTGGCGCGCGATATACGCAACCAGTACACGCTGGGCTACCACTCGACCAAGCCAACCACGGAGCCGGGATTCCGGCGGGTGCAGGTGACGGCGGATGCCAAGGGGATGGGCAAGCTGACGGTGCGGACACGGACCGGATACTTTCCTGTGGTGCGCGTGAACAAGCGGCCCGCGGCGCAAGACAAGAAATAAATCAGGGCCGCCCGTGGGATAGACTGAAGCTGCCATGGCCGTTGCTCCTTCAACCTCTTCCTCGCTGCGCATTGCCGCGGACATTACACAACTGGTGGGCTCAACGCCGATGCTGCAGCTTACGCGCGTGGCGCCGGCGGGGGCGGCCGCGGTGTATGCCAAGCTGGAATTCCTGAATCCGGGGGGAAGCATCAAGGACCGCGCGGCGCTGGGGATGATATTGGACGCCGAGGCGCGGGGGCTGCTGCATGCGGGTTCGACAATCATTGAGGCTACGGCGGGAAATACCGGCGTGGGGCTGGCGCTGATCGGCGTAAATCGCGGATATAAGGTGAAGCTGTTTGTGCCGGAGGGGTTTGCCGAGGAGAAGTGCATTCTGATGCGCGGATTTGGCGCGGAGGTGACGCGCACGCCGGAGGATGAAGGCATGGCGGGGGCGATCAAGCGGGCGCGCGCGGCGGGCGCGGAGATTGCGGGCTCGTTCACGGCTCTGCAATTTGAGAATCAGGCCAATCCTCAGTTCCACCATGACACCACGGCGGTGGAGATTTGGGAGCAGATGGAAGGCCAGGTGGACGGGTTTGTGGCCGGCGTGGGCACGGGCGGCACGTTCTCCGGCGTGGCGCGGTTTCTGAAGGACCAGAATCCGGCGGTGGTCAATGTGGCCGTAGAAACCCAGGGGTCGATCCTGCAGGGGGGCGCGCCGGGGAAGCATAAGGTTGAGGGCATCGGCGTGCATTTTGTTCCCAGGACGTTTCATCGCGATGTGTGCGACCGGGTGGCGATGGTGACGGACAAGGACGCGTTTGCGATGGTGAAGCGGCTGGCCGCGGAAGAGGGGCTGGTGGGCGGTTCCAGTTCGGGTGCGGCGGTGTTTGCGGCGGTGGGACTGGCGCGGGAACTGGGATTGGGGAAACGGATCGCGGTGATTATTCCGGACTCCGCGGAGCGATATTTATCGAAGAAGATTTTTGACGGCGGAGCGTAGGTGGATCTTATAACTCACATATGTTCATGCATTTGCATGCTGTGATTGGAACCCCAGGAACCCTATCCGGGCGAGCCTCCATCGGAGTCTTTTCAATATTATTTCAAAACTCATAACTTAGATGCCAGGAACGAATCCCTGTTCTGTTTCGGAAAAGTGCCGGCAGACAATTTATGCCGAGCGCCGATATCCAACCGAATAGGGTTCACCCGCATCTGACCAACACTAGACGGGATGTATACGTTCAGGGGTAGCGCAGACACGCCGACTGACTCACATACTTTGTTCAATGGACTTTGGAAGCGCGCGCAGTCGGCAGAGCAACAGGAACACGGGTTGGTTGCGGACTAAGTTCACAGCGATTCGACACGATCGTTGCTGGATACACTTGTCTCGCCATGGAGATTACTTTTTTATTGTTTGCAGTTCGCGGATTTGAGCACGGAGTCAGTGCGCCTGAACGACGTTGTGCGATCGCAGAATTGATTTTTCTCAGTTTGCCGCTGAACAGGTGACGCTGGGGATTTGGTGATATTGCCGCAAAGGCCAGAGGAGAGCGCGTGAGAGAGACCAGGATTCATCGCATCGGTTCGTTTCTTATCTTTTCAGTTTTGATGTTGGGATGCAGTGGCCTGGTGCAGGCGCAAGACATTTCCGTTTCTCCAAAGCTGATTGCTTTTCCAAATCAGGGAATCGGAACAACCAGCGTCGCCAGTACCGTAACGCTGTTGAATAACCAGACCGGAAGCCTCACGATCGACAGCTTTCAAATCAGTGCGCCGTTTGCGCAAACGAACAACTGCGGCAGCGGCCTTCTGCCGAACCAGCAATGCACAATCAGTGTCACGTTCAGCCCGACGGCGAGGCAATATTACTCGTCGACGCTTACGATCACCGACTCCGCAGGAAACTCGCCTCAGTCCGTTTCGCTGACTGGCAACGGAGTGATTCCGGTAAGCTTCTCGCCGCCATTGTTGAGCTTCCCGAGTCAGGCTGACGGGACAACGAGCAGTCCTCTGACCCTTACCATGTCGAATAATCTTTCTGTTGGGCTGACAATCTCCAGCATTCAAGCGTCTGCTCCATTTGCGCAGACCAACAATTGCGGCACCTCTCTTGCGGCCGGCTCTTCATGCACGTTGAACGTTACTTTCGACCCGTCGGCGGTGCAGTTTTACTCGTCCTCCCTGACGATTACCGATAGCGCGACCAGCTCACCCCAGATGGTCAGCCTGGCAGGCAACGGCGTGGTGCCAGTAGCCACGTTGCCCAAGGTGGGCGGGCTCTACTTCAACCACCAGATCGTATCTACGCCAAGCACTCCGCAGCCGGTCACGCTGACCAACAATTTGTCGACCACCCTGACGTTCACCTCCATGAGCACGCCGGCGGTGTTCCCCATCACGACCAATTGCGGAAACGGGGCAGGAGGCGGCACACTCGCCGCCGGCGCCAGCTGCACGGTGGAGGTTTCCTTTGACCCGCAGGCAACGACCACATACAACACCAGCCTGACCATCGCGGAGAGCGCGCCAGGAAGCCCGCTGGTGATTCCCCTTGTGGGCGAAGGGATTTCAGGCACAGAGAGCCCCAATATTACTGTGAAGCCGCCGGCCCCATGCATTCTGCCCTCGGCCACGGAGCAGTTTACGGTGGATGCCACGGGCCTGAGCAATACGGCGGTGAACTGGTATGTAGACGGCGTACTGAACG
The DNA here is from genome assembly GCA_003162495.1 of Acidobacteriaceae bacterium. Classification (GTDB taxonomy): domain Bacteria; phylum Acidobacteriota; class Terriglobia; order Terriglobales; family Acidobacteriaceae; genus Telmatobacter. Next base: position 2,006 of record PMOF01000016.1, on the reverse strand, counting down.
GCAATGCGACGGTAGGGACGATCTCAACTTCGGGGCTCTACACAGCTTCTTCGACGACCAAAACGCACAGTATCAAAGCAGTCAGCCAAAGCTCACCGTCCCTGTCATACACGGCGAGCGTGAATGTCACCTTATCGCCGTCTTTCGTAATCTACCCCTTCGTTGCATCGATACCTGTCGGTGGCCAGCAGGCTTTCCAGGCCCAGATGTGCCAGGTGCCTGACCTGACCAACGTAAGCTTCACCGTCGACGGCATCGCGGGCGGAAACAGCACCGTCGGAACTGTCTCGAGCAGCGGCCTTTATACGGCTCCGGCAACCGCGGGCAAGCATACGATACGCGTGGCTGATTCAACGTTGAACAGGAGCAGCGGCGGCGTGGCAAACGTGTTCTCCAGCATCACCGCCGACTTCGGATCTCGCGCGAACACCACGGCGGCCGTTCCCGCCGATATGTTCGGCTACGGACGGGGTGAGTCGATCCCCACCACCGCGGGTCGAAATTTGCTGTCGCAAGGCGGAGTGACGGTTTCACGCATGTCTGCTGAGATTGAGCTTGTGTTTGCTTCAGGGACCGCGGACTGGACGAAGATCGATCCCCTTGTTGCCACTGTGCAGGCAGCGGGACAGCGGGCGATTCTGCAAATGAATCAATCGCCGGCGTGGCTGCAGCCAAGCAGCGGTTCCTGCGCGGGCCAGCCGACCGCGGCGCCCACCAACGTTTCTGAATGGGCTCAGCTTGCAGCGCAGTATGTGGCTCACATGGACAGCACGTTTCCCGGCGTGGTGCAGGATTATGAGATATGGAACGAACCGAACGCGACGGGCATATGCACATCCGCTGACCATTTGAACACCTACCTGGCGATTTATGCCGCGGCAGCACCGGCCATGAAGGCACAAGCCGCGCAGGATGGCGCAACCGTTCGCATAGGCGGCCCGGTCTTATCGGGATATTCGCAACTTTGGCTTTCCTCCTTTCTGACCAATACCGGCACAGCTCCTTACGTGGACTTCGTCAGTTACCACCAATACTTCTTCGGGTCTTCTCAAATGCAGGCCCAGTGGGATACTTACACGGGGAATATATCGCTCTACGAAGCTACGCAAGATCCGACGATCGGCGCGGCCGGCAGCTACGCCAGAGTGGAAGAGCAGGTGGCCGCGGGCAAGCAGCCCTCAGGCGCCCAAACGCCCATTTACGTAACGGAATACAACTCCAACTGGGCGTTTTACAAAGACTGCTGCCGCAGCGACTCCATCTATGGGCCGTTATGGAACGCGTTGTATGTGACCGACATGCTGGACTCGATCTACAACGGCATGCCCCACATGCCCAATCACATAGACTACTTTGCGGGCTCTGCGTATCCATGGTTCTGCATGATCGGCGTGCAGGACAGCAACATGGATTGCCTGTACTCAGTGGATGCGACGCCGGTGCCGTATCCGCAGTACTATGCCTACGACTTGATCGCATCGCCTCAATATCTGGGCCTGTCGGCAGGCGGCTACATGGCCAAATCCATTTCGACCCCGACCGGGGGAGGCGGCCTGGCGACGACGGCCTTTTACACGGCCAATAAAGATGGCATCGTCATTACGAATCCAACCTCCACGGCCTACTCTCAGATCACAGTGACGATGGCTAATCCGGGACTGACAGGCACGCAAGGGACGTTCTATCAGATTTCGAACGGAGCGCAGATCGACGCCTCGCCGATTTCCTTCTCGGTAAAGGGAACAAGTCTTTCGACAACGATCAGCGTGCCTGCTTATTCGGTTCAGGCAGTTTCATTACCTTAAAGTTCGAAGGCTCCGATGGAGCGGCTTCGGACGATGCCTTACCAGGCAACGACCGAGGCTGCTTCGCGGGGCCTGAGATACATCGATCTGAATAGTCAGCGGCTGGACCTCCATTCGCGAGTCGCGCGGAGCCCTTCAGGATAAGCTAGAGGCAGGAGCCGAAGCCACAACCCTGACTATGCCTGACTACAAATACGCGAC
>PMOF01000271.1 GCA_003162495.1 Acidobacteriaceae bacterium | reverse complement strand
AACCATTGCGAGGAGACGCGCGCCACGTCGAGGTGTTCCGTAATACCACCGTGAAGAATATTGAAGCTGGCAGCTCGCTCGATTGCGGCGGCTTCTACCTGATCCTTCATTGCGGCGGCTAGAGCATACGCCGGCACAGATACAGAAGGAAAATCGAGAGTGAACTGCGCATAGCGAGTGTTCAGAACCGCAACCCGCTCCGGATGATCCACACCGGCAGGATGGCGCAGGATCGCATTTACCACGCTGAAGATGGCGGTGTTTGCGCCGATGGCGAGGGATAGGGTGAGGATGGCAGCAAGCGCAAAGCCAGGCGACTTGACCAGTTGGCGCAATGCGTAACGCAGATCCTGCAGCAGGCTTTCGAGCCAAGGCAACGTGCGGCGTTCGCGATGGGCCTGGCGGGTTTGCTCGGCGCCGCCGAGGCGGATGAGGGCCTGGCGGCGGGCTTCTGCTGGGGCAAGGCCGGAGCGGATGCCGTCTTCAGTGTGCAGGGCTACGTGGCTTTCCAACTCGGCGGCAAAATCTTCGTCGGCGCGCGAGCTCCCGGGAATACCGAAAATCCGCATCCACAATGCTCTGAGTTTCCGCATCTTGTCCTCCTATTCCGTTCGCAAAGCCTGCATGGGGTCGATGGACGCGGCGCGATGGGCGGGAATCCAGCAGGCGGCCAACGCAATCATGATTAAAAACGGTGGCACGACTGCAAAGGTGAACACATCGTGCGGTTGAATTCCGTAGAGGAAGCTGGCCGAAAGCTTCGACAGCATCCAGGCGGCGGGCCAGCCCAGCGCCACGGCTATGAGCGTGAGCACCAGTCCCTGGCGCAGAACGAGGCGCTCCACCGTGCCGGGTTGCGCACCCATGGCCATGCGGATGCCGATTTCGCGCGTGCGGCGGGTGACGGAATAGCTCATCACTCCATAGAGGCCGACGCTGGCAAGCACCAGGCCGATGAAGCCGAAGACGCCGAAGAGCATGGCGGCAAGACGGGGCAGGAAATAAGCGGCGCGGACGTGCTTCTCCATGGTTTCTTCGTTATAAATTGCCATGGTGGGATCGAGCGCGTGGATCTGGCTGCGAATAGCCTGCGCCACGGATGCGGGATTGCCCCTTGTGCGCGTCATCAGTGCGTATCCGATGAAGGATGGATCGCTGGCGAGAGTCTGCTGGAGTGAGCGGTAGAGGACGGGGCGAGTTGTCTCGCCAAGAGATCTCGATTTCACGTTGCCCACGACTCCGATGATCTGGTAGGGGACAGGGCCGCTGATGACTCGCTGGCCAATGGGGTTCTGGCCGGCGAATGCGCGCTGGACAAAGGCCTGGTTGACGATGGCGACCCTGGGGCCAGCGGGGGTTTCAGCGCCGAAGTCGACGCCGGCGATGCGGGGAATACCGAGGGTTTCAAAGTAGCCCGGCGTGGCCATGTAGAGGTCGGTATCGAAGTCCGAGGTGCTGGATGGGGGCTGGCCTTGCGCGTGAAAGCCATCGCTGCGGTGCCCGCCGGAGAGGGGGGCCACGTCAGACACGACAGCCGAGACGACTCCAGGCAAGGCGGCCACGCGCTGCCTCAGCTGGTTCAGCAGGACGGCGGTGCGCTCTGGCGTGTAGCCATGCACCATGGGGTCAATGGACATCATCATCAAGTTGTCAGCGCGGAAACCGATATCGATGGTGGAGGCACTTTTCAAGCTGCGTAGAAAGAGCCCAGTTACGCAAAGCAGCACAACGGACATGCCAATCTGCACGACGACGAGGATGCCGCGCAGGGTGATGCGGCGGCCCGGACGGGCCAGAGCGTCTTCGCCCTTAAGTGCATTGGCAAGCATCGGCCGCGACGCAGCCCATGCCGGCGCCAGGCCCAGCAGCACGCCGCTGACGAGGCTGAGCGCAAAGGAATAGACCAGCACACGCCAGTCAACCCCCACGGCCAGATCCAGCGGTACGGGCACCGGCAAGCGGAAGCTTGAAAGCCCTCGAGTGGCCGCGATCGATAAGAGCACCCCCAGCACTCCTCCCCCGGTCCCGAGCAGCAAGCTCTCAGTAAGCATCTGCCGCTGCAGGCGGCCGCGCGTCGAACCCAGCGCGAGACGAATTGCCATCTCGCGCTGGCGTGCCGCGGCCTGGGCAAACAGCAGATTGGCGACGTTGGCGCCGGCGATCAGGAGCACAAGCAGAGCCACAACCGAGAGCGCGGCCAGAAAAAGGAGAACCGTGGTTCGCTCGCGTGGAGGCAATGAACCAGCCTGCTCGAAGATGAAGTGGTTGCCCTTGTCCGTTGCCGGATTGGCCTTTGCGAATCGCTGGGCAAGTGTACTCAACTCCGCCGTGGACTCGTTTCGAGTTGCACCAGGTTTGAGCCGTGCAAGCACATTGAGCCAGTGGAACTCCCTCGAACCCTGGCTCGGGGTGTTGGGGGACAGCTGCGGAGCAATTCCAAGCGGCACCCAGAACTCGGTGTAGAGAATCTGGTCTGCGCCGTGAAAGGCCGGCGTGACGACGCCGATCACAGTGAAGGAGTGGCCCGAGAGGGTGATGGTCTTGCCGGCGATGTCGGGATCGGCGTTGAAGCGACGCCGCCAAAGGGCGGCGCCGAGGACGATCTCCGGTGCGCTCTCTTCGCCAATGGCAAATCCGCGACCAATAACCATGGGCAGCTCTGTTACGTTGAAGAAATTGGCGGTCACGGCCTGGCCCCACACTCGCTCTGGCTCGCCGCTGCCGCTGATGGACGCGGGGATCAATTCGTTGTACGCGGCAACTCCCGAGAAGGATTGAGCCTGATCGCGAAGGTCAGCATAGACAGGGTAGGGAAAGTTGTTGCAGCACTCGTCCCCATCGTGAGTCGTGTGAACGGCGAGCAGAGTGGTCGGGTCTCCCATCGGCGCCGGCCGAAACACAAAGCGATTGACGATCGAGAAAATTGTCGCGTTGGCGCCAATGCCAAGGCCGATGGAGAGGATGGCAATCGCCGCGGTGGCACGATGTTTGGCCAGGGTGCGCAGGCCGTAGCGCAGGTCGTGCAGCAGATCTTCAAGCCAGGGCAGCCCGCGGCGCTCGCGATACGTCTGCCGGGTTTGCTCCGCGCCGCCGAGACGGATGAGGGCCTGGCGGCGGGCTTCCTCGGGAGCAAGGCCGGAGCGGATGCCGTCTTCTGTGTGCAGGGCTACGTGGCTTTCGAGTTCGGCGGCGAAGTCTGCTTCGGAGCCGCTGGAGAGGAACAGGCCGCGGAGGCGATGGATGAACGCTCTGAGTTGGCGCATGGCCTTCTCCTTATGCCTCTTCGGCGGGGCTGAGGAAGCGGGCGAGGATGGCGGTGGTTTGCTCCCAGTCGGCAGCGGCGCGCTTCAGCTGGCGATGGCCGGCCTTGGTGAGTTCGTAGAATTTGGCGCGGCGATTGTTTTCAGAGAGGCCCCAGCGGGAGCGGATGAAGCCCTCCTGCTCCAGCTTGAGCAGGGCGGGATAAAGGGTGCCGTAATTCAA
>PMOF01000278.1 GCA_003162495.1 Acidobacteriaceae bacterium | reverse complement strand
ACGGGCGCAAAAACCACGCCGATTGTAGACCGTGTTCCCGGTCACGTCGTGCGGATCGATGAATATGCTGGAAATGTCCAGGCCATAAAAATTCAAAGTATTGGTGTCGTTGCTCACCGGGCTCAGCGTCAGGTCTTTCCACACCGGCGGCGTGCTGCTGCCTGGGTTGATCGTGGCACTCAACACATGGCCCGGCAAGTTCGCTCCTCCGTTGGCCGACCCGAACATGCCCACGTACACCGCCTCGCTGCCGCCTGCCAGGGCCTGCGCGGCCATCGAGCGAATCAGCGCATCGCCGTTGCAGGCAACGTTGACTGCGCCGCTGTCCAGAATCGGGCTGATGGCATTCAACCCGCTCCAGCCGAGGCCATTCGCCGGTCCGCGCCAGATCCGGCAGGTCCCGATCAGCAACTGCGTGTTGTCCAGCGGGTCCACCAGAAACGGCGCAGGCGTGGTCATGGTGTAGCCATCGCCGCCCACGTCCGCATCGTTCACCACCGGGCTCGTGCCAAACGCCGCCGCCGTGCATCCAGCCGCCTGCGCGCACTGGTAGATTGAAACTCCCCACTCGTTGTTCACGTACCAGTTCGAACTATTGTCCGGATCGATGGCCACCGGGCCGCCGTCCCCTCCCAGGATTTGCGGCCAGTCCGTTGTCGGCCCGGTGCCGCTCTTCACGCCCGCGGTTCCGTTCACCCCCAGTCCCGCCATCATGGTGTAGGGCGTCGCGCCCACCGGCGACATACTGACTACCTCCGCCAGCGAACCCATGCTTCCATTCATGTTCTGGAAGTGGCTGGAATCGGTCGCCGCGCACGCCGCCCCGGCCTCTCCGATTGCGTCCGTTGAGCGCCAGAGTCCACTGTCGTTGCCGACAAAGATTTCCAGCGGATTGGCCGTATTCCAGCCCAGCGCGTGCTGGTAGCCGGCCACCTGCGCGCTCATGCATGTGTTCGCATTGGTTGTATTGCGCCACACGCACCCCATCGCCAGGCTGCACTTCCACAGATCGTTCGCTCCTGCCAGCAGCAGCGTGTCCTGGCCCAATCCTGGCGCCGCCGGAACCGCCGCCAGCGCCAGGTTGTAATCCCCGTTCGCAATCGTTGCCGCGCCTTCCAGCGTCGTCGTTTCCAGCGCCGCCGTGTTCCATTGCTGCGCAAACGTGATCGTGGCGTTCGTGCATGCGCCGCCGCTCAGCGCGCACAGGTCCTGCCACAATCCCTGGTCCTGGTTGTTGATGTCCACCGTCCACGCGAACGTGTCCCCCGTCTGCGGATTCACCGCCAGCGTGCCGCGAAAGATGGGGCAATCGGTGGAGCCGGTAGCGGAGCCATTGGTAGGGCAGAGCAACGAGGTCAACCCGGCGCCCGGTTGCGCCGCCATCCGCGTCCACGTTGCGCCGTCCGTGGACTGGTAATAGCCGTGGTAGCGCACCGCCGCCACAAACACCTGCCGCAGCGGATTCCAAACCACCGATGTCGCCGCATTGCCATCAGGCCCAGCAAACGGATCGTTCGGCCCCTGCACGTCCCCGCTCGCGCCGTCCGTAATCGTTGCCAGGCTCCAGGTCGCGCCGCTGTCCAGCGAGTAGTAGAGGCCCTCATAGCTCCGGCCAGGCCGGTCAGCATTCACCAGCGACCCTTCATAAGCCTGCGAAACCGCGGCCACCACCAGCTGCTGATTCGTCGTGCTCCAGGCAAACCCCGCAAACCCTTCCCCGCCGAACCCCCATTTGAAATCCGACGTGGTCTGCGTCAGGCTCCAGGTGTTTCCACCGTCGGTCGAACGCAGAATGCCCCCGCCATAATAGGAGTCGAGCGCATCGTTCGGGTCGCCGGTCCCGGCCAGGATCACGCCCGTGCCGCCCGGCTGCACCGTCAATGCCCCAATGCTGATCGATGCATCCTGCGCGCCGCTCAGAGCCGCCATCGTGTCCGTCAGCGGTGTGAAGACCACGAACGACGGATTCGACACATCGGCATTCTGCGCCACCCACACGCCTCCGCCGGTGGATCCCAGGTAGAGACGATTGCCGGTGGGGTCCGAGGGGTCGAGCGCCACTGCCGAAACCCGTCCCGTGACCAGCCCATAATTTGGCGTCGCGACCGCGATCGGCCCCAGCGCCTGCCAGGTCGCCGTTGAAGTCGAGGTCGAGGTCGCCGCAGTCGCAGATGACGTCTGCGGCCCAGCCGCATGCCGTCGCCACCCGCCGCTGCCAGGCGATGCCCGCCACTGCCCCGGCTTCCATCCCCGCTGCGCCAGGAATCTCTGCGCCTGCCTTACCCGCGGAGGCACCGTCCGCCCAGCGCGATTGGCTGCTTGCGATGTGTTGCCCCGGACCGCGCTCCCAACCAACGCTGGCGCTTGCGGCCATCCTATTGCTGTGCCCGAAAACAAGGCCAGATTCACCAGCGCCACACAGACCCTCCCGCCGCGCCGCGTGCCCGTCCAGGCCGCACCCGCGCGCAGACCCATCCGGCCCCAAGAGCCGGGATCGCTGGATAAATTTTGAGAAGCTTGCATTCTCGCACACGTCCAGAATCCGATTCCGGCCTCCCCTCTCTCATCCTCCAAGGGGGTTTAAGCGAAATCCAATGGATTACTCTGTGCGAAACAAGCAATTTCCGGGAAAGAATACGGAGCAATTATAGGACACTTAGAAATCGGCCGGAAAAGTGTCGCCACTCCAGCCGCTTCTCGGCGAATCGAACATCAACTCACCATTCCGTCTGCCATGCTGGCGAATATACCACCCCGAGCGTTGCGGTTCCCAAACCGATGGCATCGAAGGGCGGCGCTGAGATCGCGTCCAATCCAGCAAAAAGGCCGCCCATCGGGCGGCCCCTCAACCATAAAATCCATCCGCTCCCGCCGTTACCACCGCCCCCACGCCCGGCTGATATAGTCCGCCAGCGTCATGCTCACCAGCGCCAGGAAAGTAAACAGCCCTGCCCCCACCGTCAATTTGGTCAGCTTGGTGCTGTACTTCACGCCCATGAAAAACAGCACCACCAGCGTGGCCTTTATCACTCCGATGGCAAGTGCCACAATCGGGTTCAGCAACCCCATCTCGATATACGACGCTCCCACGGTCAGCGCCGTAAACAACAGCAGAGTCGCGAAGATCACCACATAGACAATGGGAGGCGTAATGTGATGCTGCGATTCTTCCGTTTCTTGGTGATCGGTCATGACAAGTCTCCTCTATTGATGTCTGCTGATCAGGTAGAGCAGCGGAAACAGGAATATCCAGATGATGTCGACAAAATGCCAGTACAGCCCGAAATTTTCGACGAAGGTCACGTGCCCCGTGGTGTAAGCCCCGGCTCGCGCCCTGAAGATCATGAACGCCAGGATCGCGATGCCGATGATCATGTGCAGCGCGTGCATCCCGGTCATGGCAAAGTAGAGAAAGAAATAAATCTCGGTATGCCGCGCCACATCCAGCGGCATGGGCTTGTCTTTGTATTCCTTGTAAGTATCCGGATCAGAGGCCGGGTTGGTAAACGCCNNACCAGACCGCTCCGGCGCCGCGTTTCCGCGCACCATACGCCCATGGCCATGGTGAAGCTCGAACTGATCAGCACCGCCGTATTGGCCGTGCCCCAGAAAATATTCAACTGGTGCGACGCCGCCACAAACGCCGGATAATACCAGTTGCGGTAGATCAGGTAAGCGGTAAACAGGCCGCCGAAGAACATGATTTCCGTCAGCAGGAACAGCCACATCGCAAAATTGGTGGCGTCCGCCTGCTGCTCGTAGGTTTCAAAATGATGGCGCTGATAGGACGGGTGCTCATGGTGGCCCTCCACTGGCGCGCCGTGGGCAATCGCGGGGCTATCCGACATGGGTCACCTCTTTTTCTTTCTGCCGCTCCAGCCACTCGTAATCGTAGGCTTCGTGGTCCATGATCGGAATTGTTGTAAAGTTCTCGGTCAGCGGCGGAGACTGAATCTGCCACTCGAGGCCCGTCGCCTGCCAGGGATTGTTGCCCGCGATCTCGCCGTACTTCAGCGACCACGTGAGATAAAGAACCGGCAGCAGGTAGCCCACCCCCAGCACCGTCGCTCCCGCGGTTGAAAACACGTTCAGCACCTGGAACTCCGGCGGATAAGCCGCATAGCGCCGCGGCATGCCCAGCGTACCCAGAATGAATTGTGGGAAGAACGTCAAGTTGAACCCGATGAACGTCACCACCGCCGCCAGTTGCGAAATCTTTTCCGGGTACATGCGCCCGGTTATCTTCGGCCACCAGAAGTGGATGCCCGCGAGAAACGCCATCAACATCCCGCCCACCATCACAAAGTGGAAGTGCGCCACGATGAAATAAGTTTCCGTCAGGTGAATGTCGGTCCCCGATGCGCCCAGAAAAACTCCCGTCATTCCGCCGATCGTGAACAGCCCCATGAATCCGAACGCGTACAGCATCGGCGTCTCGAAGGTGATCGATCCCTTGTAGAGCGTGAATGTCCAGTTGAAAATCTTGATGGCCGAGGGCACCGCAACCAGCATCGTCAGCAGCGAGAACACCAGCATCGCGTAGTTCGAGATGCCCATGATGAACATGTGATGCGCCCACACAAAGAACCCGAACACCGCAATCGCCACCGAAGAAAATGCCACCGCCGTGTAGCCGAAGACCCGCTTGCGGCTGAAGTTGGAAATCACCTCGGAGATCACGCCCATGCCCGGTAAAATCATGATGTACACCGCCGGATGCGAGTAGAACCAGAACAAGTGCTGGAACAGCAGCGGATCGCCGCCCTTGGTGGGATCGAACACCCCGATGCCCATGGTCCGCTCCAGAATCACAAGCACCAGGGCGATAGCCAGCACCGGCGTGCCCAGCACCATCAGGATGCTGGCCGCGTAATGCGACCACACAAACAGCGGCATCCGGAACCAGGTCATGCCCGGCGCGCGCATCTTGTGGATGGTCACAATAAAGTTCAAACCGGTAAAGATGGAACTGAACCCGGCGATAAACACCGCGACCCCCGTACTCAGCACGTTGGTGTTTAGATAGTGCGTGGAGAGGGGTGTGGTAAACGTCCAGCCGGTATCTACGCCGCCATTGGCCATGGTGTAGATCACCATGATTCCGGCAGCGATATACAAATACCAGCTCAGCAGGTTGATCTTGGGCAACGCCAGGTCTTTGGCCCCCAGCATGATCGGGATCAGAAAATTGCCAAGTGTGGCCGGCACCGACGGCACCAGAAACAGGAAGATCATGATCACGCCGTGCATGGTGAACACCTTGTTATAGGTGTCCGTGGCCATCAGATCGCTTTGCGGCGTCAGCAGTTCCAGGCGGATCAGCCCCGCCAGCGCGCCCCCGATAAAGAAAAAGAAGGTGATCGAAATCAGATAAAGAATGGCAATTCGCTTATGATCGCCGGTCAGCAGCCAGCTCAAAAGGCCGTTTTCCTTGGTGATGAAATTGACCTTCGGAATTCTGGCCGTGGATTGATCGGGAAGACTGACAATTGTGCTCATGGTTTCACCTTCCCTGGCGTCGCGGATTTTCCTGCCGCGGGCGCAGCCGGGCCTTCACTCTCTGGCAGCAGATCGGTGGTGTTCAGCGTCTGCTGGATTCTATAGTTGGAGTCGAGATTCTTGATGAACTCAACCAGNNCCCTGGGTGATGTGCTGCGACGGGTTCAGGATCGACTCGCGGATGTAAGCGTCGTCGGCAATGACCGTTTGTCCGCTCGTCAAGTTCAGCTTGGAGCCGTATACGTTGGCCAGGCTCGGGCCGCGCGCATCCGGGCGGCTGTTGTGGCAGGCATTGCAGCTCAGGCTGGCGAACAGCCGCTCTCCGTTTTGCGCCAGCGAATCGCCGCTGGTCGAGCCGTCCAGCCACTTCTTGAAGTCGTCCGGCGTCATCACCACAATGTCCCCGATCATCGCCGAGTGATTGGTCCCGCAATACTGCGTGCAGAAAAGGTGATACGTCCCCGGCACCGTGGGCTCAAACCACACCGTCGAATAGCGCCCCGGAATCGCCTCGCGCTTCACTCGGAAAGCGGGAATCGAAAAGCTGTGAAACACATCCTGCGAAATCAGCGTCAACTGCACCGCGCGGCCCGTGGGCACATGCAGCGCATTGATTTCATGCTGCCCGCCCGGATGCTCCGCCTTCCACATCCACTGCTTGCCCACCACGTAAATGTTCATCGCGTTGGCCGGAGGCGTATAGATGCGGAAATAAAGCAGCGATCCCCACACAAACATGATCAGGAACAGTCCCAGCGGAATAATCGTCCACGTAGCCTCGAGCAGCGTCGATCCTTCGATCTGCACGGCAACCGGGTGCCGCTCCTTGCTGTAGAGAATCGAGAAAGTCACCACCAGCAGGATCACGATGGTCAGCCCCACCAGGCTCACCAGCGTGATAAAGAAATAAAGCGCGTCCATCTGCGGCGCAATCTTCGACGCCTCCGGCGGAAACAGCGCGAAGTTCGTCAACCACTTGACGAGAAATTGCCAGATTATTGGACTGATGTGGCTCATTCCGTTATCCGTTCACCTTTGTTCCCGTTCCTCTTCCGTGTCCATGGTCGTCGTCGCGCCGCGCGTCCTTGCGGAACATGGCAAACATGAATCCACCCAGCGAAAATACCGTCACCAGCCCGCCCAGTTGAACCACCCGCGCGACAATCAGCGAGTGCTTGTTGGTTTGCGGGTCGTAGTGGTAGCAGTAGGTAAGAATATTGTCGACCGGCGAGCCGATGCGATGAGCCGACGCCTCCGCCAGGCCCAGCCGCAGATCCTTCGGCGAATACTCGACGCCCATGTAATACTGCGCCAGCTTTCCTTCCGGCGTTACCACTTGAATCGCGCTGGCATGCGCAAACTGCGTCAGCCTGCCGTCCGGTCCCGGTATCTTCACGTAGCCGAATCCCACCGCCTTGGTTAGCGCATCGATGTTGGCCTGCGTCCCGGTCATGAAGTGCCAGCCGG
>PMOF01000097.1 GCA_003162495.1 Acidobacteriaceae bacterium | reverse complement strand
ACTGTGGAAATCGAACGGCACCGCTACCGGCCGGGGTATTCGTTGACTCTGGGGGGCGATTCGGGTATTCTGGAGACCTTGCGCGGTGTTGCGCCTGGGGTCTGTGTGTTGCTACCCGGACCGGCTGGTGGATTGCCTGAAGGGGTCCGCTGGAACAGGCCGTCGGCTGTTGGACTTAGTACGAGTCCAGGCGAGCCAGAAGCCCTTTGAGGGCCAGCCCCCGCAGTCCTCACCCGAACAGGCTTGTTTGGACGTGGGTAGAAGTCAGGCCCGCGCGCTTTTTTGCATGGGGCCAAAGCGGTTTGCGCCATGGTTGTTCTTTGAGTGCGGGATTCGGTTAAACAGGTTTTTAAGAGGGCAGGAGAGCGATGGGTACCTTTGTTCCGAGCGGCAAGGATATTGACCGCAAGTGGTTTGTGGTGGATGCAAGCGGGAAGACACTTGGCCGGCTGGCGACCAAGGCCGCCGATGTGCTGAGCGGCAAGCTGAATCCCCAGTACGTGCCGTACATCGACATGGGCGACCACGTGATCGTGATCAACGCGGAGAAGGTGCGACTGACCGGCTTGAAAGCCGAGAAGAAGCTGTATCGACGCTACACCGGATTTCCCGGCGGGTTGCGCGAAGAGTCGTTTGTGCGGCTGTTGAACCGCAAGCCGGAACAGATTCTGGAGCAGGCCATCAAGGGCATGCTGCCTAAGAGCAAGATGGGTCGCCAGATGGGCACCAAGCTGAAGGTCTATCGCGGCGACAAGCATCCCCACCTGGCGCAGCAGCCGGTGGCGTTGGAAATTGCTTAAAGGCAGTGGTCAGTGGTCAGTGAACAGTGGTCAGTAATTAGATGACCGGTTTCGACTGAATGTGGTGCGAGATTGAAGTGGGTTTTGGCCGTGCGCTTTTAAAGCGTCCGGCGGAGAGAGCGGAGAATGGCAGATCTGGTTCAGTATTACGGGACGGGGCGGCGCAAGTCGGCGATCGCCCGCGTTTTTCTGCGTCCCGGCACGGGCGAGTGGAAGGTTAACGGCAAGGCATTCGAAGTGTATTTCGTGACCGAGCAGCAGCGGGTGGCCGCCAAGCGGACGCTGGTGGTGGCGGATCTGGCCGGAAGCTTTGACGTGGTGACGACGGTGAAGAGCGGCGGCGTGGCGGCACAGGCCGATGCCGTGAAGCTGGGCGTTGCGCGCGCACTGATCGTGTTCAATCCCGAGCTGCGCAAGACATTGAAGGCCGAAGGCCTGCTGACGCGCGATGCGCGCCAGAAAGAACGCAAGAAGTACGGGCAGAAGGGCGCCCGCAAGCGGTTCCAGTTTAGCAAGCGCTAATGCGCTTGCAGTGGTCAGTGAACAGTGGTCAGTGGTCAGCAAGCCCGGGTGGATCGGGATGAATCAACTGATCACTGAAAACTGATCACTTTACACTGCATTTCAAATTCCCGCGCGAGCGGGATCAATCCGGGACAGGGTAGGACCAGCCCGGATGCAATCCAATAAGGAGGCCCATTGGCCACGATCACAATGAAGGAGCTGCTCGAAGCGGGTGTTCACTTCGGGCATCAGACGAAGCGCTGGAACCCAAAGATGAAGGAATACATTTTTGGAGAGCGCAACGGAATTTACATCATCGACCTGCAGAAGACGCTGAAGCTTTTCAAGGAAGCGTCGAAGTTTGTGACCGAGCTGTGCGCGGGGGGCAAGACGATTTTATTCGTCGGCACCAAGCGGCAGGCGCAGGAGGCCATTGCGGAAGAAGCCACACGCGCGGGGATGCCGTATATCAACCAGCGCTGGCTGGGCGGCCTGCTGACCAACTGGGTTACGGTGCAGAAGAGTGTAAAGCGCCTTCAGGAACTGGACGACATGGCCACCGATGGCCGTTACGAGCTGCTGACCAAGAAAGAAGTCATCAAGCTGGAGCGGGAGCGCAAGCACCTCCAAGCGAACCTGGCCGGCATCAAGAATATGAAGCGGCTACCGGATGCGCTGTTTATTGTCGACTCAAACAACGAGGGGATTGCCGTGAAGGAAGCCCGCAAGCTGGGGATTCCTGTGGTGGCGGTGGTGGATACCAACTGCGACCCGACGGTAGTGGATTATGTGATTCCGGGCAACGACGATGCGTTGCGCGCTATTCGGTTGTTTACGTCGAAGATGGCCGACTCGGCCGCCGAGGGCGTGAACCTGGTGGGCGACAAAGCCTTTGCCGAAGAGCTGCCTGTGCAGGCCGCGGAAGAGATTGCCGCTGAGGCTGCGCCGGTGGAAGAAGTGGACCTGGAAGCGGCGCTGGGCGGCGGCATCCGCAAGGCGCCGGCGGTTGCGGCGCTGGATGAAGCTGAAGTGGCCGGCGGCGCACACTAGATTTTCAATCGCACAAAGGTGCGCATCATGTGGAAAGCGTGGTCGCGCGGGTCGAGCGCCACGCTTTTCTTTTGCAACAAAGGTGCTGGCTCCCATCCGTCGCAGAAAGCGCGAAGGATGGGGCGCCCAATTTTGAAGGACGGGGCAACCGGCATGAACTTGAGTTGGACACCACGAACGATTGCGGGAATAAGCGGAGATCAGGGAAAAGAGAGATGACGACAGTGAGCGGGAAGATTGATGCCAAGTTGGTGAAAGAGCTTCGCGAGAAGTCGGGCGCGCCGATGGGCGATTGCCTGAAGGCTTTGCAGGAGACTCAAGGGGACATCGAGGCGGGCTTTGTGGTGCTGCGCAAGCGGGGCATGGCCTCGGCGCAGAAGAAGGCTGCGCGCACCACCAACGAGGGCGCGGTGGGGACATATATTCACGCCGGCGGCAAGATTGGCGTGCTGATCGAGATCAACTGCGAGAGCGACTTTGTGGCCCTGACGGAAGACTTCCAGGAGCTGCTCAAGGACATCGCGATGCACATCGCGGCCAGCGATCCGCGCTATGTGAAGCCGGAGGACGTGACTGCGGAAGACCTGGAGCGCGAAAAAGAGATTTTCCGCGCGCAGGCTGCAGCCACGGGCAAGCCCGCTCCGGTGATCGAGCGGATCGTGGAGGGCAAGATGGCGAAGTTCTACGAGGAAGTTTGCCTGCTGGAGCAGCCTTTCATCAAGGACCAGGCCATCAGCATCAAGGAACTGATCGCGACCAAGGTCGGCAAGCTGGGAGAGAACATCACGGTGCGCCGGTTTGCGCGGTTCAAGGTGGGCGCGTCGGATTGGACTGTGGCGCAGACCAAGGCTGTGGAAGCGGCGGCGGAGTAAGAAACAGGGACGTAGGGACTAGGGACAGAGGGACTAGGGACATAGGGACTAACGAAGGCTCAGGGCGCAAACCCTGGGCCTTTTTTTGTTTGCTGCGAAGGGTGAAAACGCGTGGGCGGGTCTTATGCGATACTCGAAAAGGCATGTATAAACGCATCGTTCTCAAGCTTTCGGGTGAGGCACTAGCAGGCGCTCGCGGCTTCGGCCTGGACGCCGACAAGGTGGCGGGAATCACTGAGGAAATCTCTGAAATCCACGCGCTGGGCGTGGAGATTGGCGTGGTGGTAGGCGGAGGGAACATCTTCCGCGGCGTGGCCGAGCAAGCCAAGGAAATGGACCGCGTGAGCGCCGACAACATGGGCATGCTGTCGACGGTGATCAACGCCATCGCCCTGCAGGATGCGCTGGAAAAACGCGGCGTCCAGTGCCGGGTGATGAGCGCGGTGTTTATGAACCAACTGGCCGAGCCGTACATTCGGCGGCGGGCGGTGAGGCACCTGGAAAAAGGGCGGGTGGTGATTTTTGCCGCGGGCATTGGGAATCCGTTTTTTTCGAGCGACACGGCGGCCAGCCTGCGGGCCATGGAGATCAAAGCCGACGTGCTGCTGAAGGGCACCAAGGTGGAGGGCATCTACAACGCCGATCCGGTGCTGTTTAAGGATGCCGTCAAGTACGACGAGATTACTTATATGGAGATCCTGCGCCAGGGGCTGAAGGTGATGGACCTGACCGCGGTGAGCCTGTGTAAAGATAACAACCTGCCACTGATCATCTTCAACATGAACCAGCCGGGGAATATCCGGCGCGTGGTGATGGGTGAGAAGGTGGGATCGCTCGTGACGGCGTAAACCACCCCAGCGACTCACGTGCAAAAGCCCACTGTTTTCTGGTCCTTTTCGGCACCCTTCGGCTGCGCTCAGGGCAGGCTTTGAAGTCGTGCCCTGACACAAAGCGGGTTTTTGAAACACGCTCAAGCTGCTAGCCTCTAGCTTAAGCGGTTGCCGGTTAGCGGCTAGTCGCTGGAAACTGGCGGCGCGGAGGCGTCTAACAGGCAGTGAAGACGCGCACGCCAGACCGTCCGGATCCCAGGCCAGCACGGCTGAAAGCACTGACGGGTCTGCGCTTCTTCGCGGCCATCAATATTGTTCTCTTTCATTTCTCCAATCCAAAGTGGTTTGGCTTTCTGGCGCCGGTGGTCAACGCCGGCTTTGCCTCGGTGAGCTTCTTCATCCTGCTGTCAGGGTTTGTGCTGGCCTACAACTACTCGGCGCGGGCGCGGACCGGCGAGTTGGATCGAGTGCGTTTCTGGAAGGCGCGGTTTACGCGGCTTTATCCCATCTACCTGCTGAGCCTGTTTTTGAGCTGGCAGGTGCTGCCGGTGGAGTATGGTGCGCACACGCGATTCATGTTCTGGATGGGCATGGCGCTGACGCCGATGCTGCTGCAGGGGTGGATTCCGGAGTTGGCGACGTTTCTGAATACGCCGGCCTGGACGATGTCGGCCGAGTGCTCCTATTACGTGGTCTTTCCCTGGCTGGCAAGCTGGAAGCGGCCGCAGCGGGTGAGGCCTCACCTGGCGAAGATGGCCGGGGTCTGGATGCTGGGGATGATTCCCGGCGCTTTGTATGTCGCCTTCAACCCGGACGGCATTGCGCATCCTGACCGCTTCAGTTACGGGCCCTGGCTGCAGGCGCTGAAATACACACCCTATACACACGCGGCCAGCTTCGTCTTCGGTGTGATGCTGGCCAGCCTGGATGAGATGATTGCGCGCGCCAGCCGCTTGCGCCTGTGGCTGGGCGTGGCCGGCTTTGCGGCGCTGTTCGGGCTACTAAAACTGGGGCCAATGGTGCCGTATGCACTGATTCACGACGGCCTGCTGATGCCGCTGTTCGGCTGCATGATTCTGGGACTGGCGGGAGAGAATCCGCTGGCGTTTCTCTTCGGTCTGCGCCCGCTGGTCTTTGTGGGCGAGGCCAGTTACTGCCTCTACCTGATGCACTTTGCGATGTGGAATCTGATTCACAGTTCGCATGTGCTGGAGCGGCTGGGGCTGAGCCGGTTTGACCCGTGGATCAGCTACGCGCTGCTGATCGGTATGGCGCTGCTGGCGCTCTACCTGGTGGAGAAACCGGCGCAGCGGCAGTTGCGGAAGTGGATGGGCGTGTAGAAGCGCCTGACTCAGGGGGCTACGGATTGCTCAGCGTGGCTTCCGTGGTTAATGGACGCCAGCGCGGTGGGTTCGAAACCGGTGGGGTAAGGCGTGGCCTGGGTGGGGGCCAGAGTGCCTGTATTGGGATTCAGCTCGAATCCGGAGACCGAATTACCGAGGCGGTTGGCGGTATAGACGAAGCGGCCGAGCGCCGCGTCGACCAGGATGGAGACTGGCGCGGTGTCAGTGGTGTTGGTGGCGCTTCCGGTGACGTTGACGGCGGCAGAGGGAGTGCCAGTGGCCAGATTAATGACGTATGCAGAAACCGACGAGTCCAGCTCGTTGGCAACATAAATATAAAGGCCGCGCTGGTCCACAACGATTGACTCGGGTTCGCTTCCGGTTCTGAAGGGTCCATTGACCATGAAACTCAAGGCGCCGGTGCTCTGAATGGTGTAGCCGATCAACTGGTTGGAGGCGAAGTCGGTGACATAGACAAAGCGGTTTGTCGGATCGGACGTAATCGCCGAAGGCTTGACACCCGCTTGCCAGGGGCTGCCGGCAACGGGGGTCAACGCGCCGCCGGAGCCGACAGTGAAGCCGAAGACCCAGCCGGGATTGGCGAGACTGGTGACGGTTCCGCCGGGGTTGTAGGCGGACTGATCATAGACGGTTACGTAGACCGTGTTGTTGTTGGCCAGGACGGCAACGCCGGTGGGAATCAGGGTGTCGCCTGCAAAGCTGCCGGGGAGGCTGAGGTTGATGCCGGCAACCGGGGAGCCGATGACGCCCGATGAAAGCGGATAGGCAGTGAGCGTGGCGGAACTGGTTCCAGAAACGACATAGAGGGAAGTATCGGCGATGTTGGTAGTCAGGAAAACGGGCGGGGCGCTGAGCGAGACGGATTCCTTCTGAGTGAGTATGCCGACACCGGAGAGGTCAAAGTGGACCACCGAGCTGCTGCCCTGATTGGCGACGTAGAGATTTTGGGTGTCGTGGGTGACGGACATGGAAACCGGATTGACGCCGCCGCTGGGCACGGTCGGCTGCCCGGCGCGCACGGCGCCGGTTTGTGAATCCACATCGAAGGTTTGGATCTGCCCGGCCGTGCCGGTTCCCGAGCCTGAGGAGTTGGCCACGAAGAGATAGTCGATGGTGGTGATCGCGCAAGAGGTCAAGGCGGTGGCCATAAAAAGGCCAAGTGTGGCGATCAGAAAGACCCGGGAGACCAGAAAGAGCTGGCTCGATTTGCTGAACTTCATGCGCTTCCTTCGTCGTGGGCCGTCAAGGTGAAGCCCAAAGAAACTTGGTTAGGTTGCCCCGTATGTATTGTAAAAGGCCGGTACGGGGTGTTGCTAGTTTGTCTGGCCTCGGGAGGCCCGGTCTCTCATTGCAGTGAGCCGTTATGCGGAATTGCGGCGACCGAGGTGGGAAATGCGTTAGCGAGGGATGGAGAGTTCTGCGAATTCACGAGCGTGCCGGCGGTGGTGTTCAGCTCAAAACCGGAGACGGTGCCGGAGACTCCGTTGCCAAGGTAGTTGGCGGTGAACAGGAAGTGGTTGGTGGAGGGATCGATGCCGATGGCCACCGGCTGCGTGCCGGTGGAGTAGGTGCCGAGATTGCTGAGCGCGCCGCCTCCGCCGATCGAAAAGGCGGTCACAGTGGAGTCCAGCGAGTTGGCGACGTAAGCGTAGGGATACTTAGGATCGACGACAATGGCGGCCGGTTGATTGCCGGCCTGGAAGGGGCTGCCGCTCAAGGGGGTCAGGGAGCCGCCGTTGATGGCATAGGCGAGGACCTGGCCGGTTGCGAAGTCGGAGATATACAAAAAGCTGTTGGTGGAATCGCTGGCAACTCCGGAGGGATGGACTCCGGCAGGCAGAGGCACGCCGCCGTTCAAGGGAGTGAGCGTGCCGCCCGCGCCGATGGAAAAGCCGAAGATATAGCCAACGGCAGGCGAAGCAGTGGAGTCGTAAGCGGTGACGTAGAGCGTCGCGCCGGAGGCGAGCACGTTGAGCGCGGTGGGCACAATCACATGGCTGGCGTTGCTGCCGGTGAGGCTCAGCGGCCAGTAATTGGTTCCCAGGCTGGGATTGACGAGAGGCGCGCCCAGCTGGTCACTGGGAGGATTGTTGTTAGAGGGGGTAATGCCAAAGACAGCGACCGACCCTGAGCAGGGGGCGGCGGTGGAGCAGGTGGGCAGCGGCTGGTAGGTATCCAGGACGAAAAGGTTGGATCCATTCACGGCGATGGAGAGGGGGAAGATCCCCGGCGTATTGACGGTGTTCTGGGGATAGAGTTTTCCGTCGTTGCCGATGATGAACTGGACGATGCTGTTGTCGTCCTGATTGACGACATAGAGGTTGGTGTTGTCAGAGGAGACGGCCTCGGCCACCGGGTCGCGCCCGCCTGAGGGAAAGGGCGAGGTGGGAATCTGGCGCATACCGCCCGACTCGGAGTTGATTTCGAAGACATCGATCTCGCCGTAGTTGTTGGGTCCCGCAGCCTTTGAGCTGGCCACGAAGACGAAGTCCACGGTGAGCGTTTGACAAGCGGTCATCAGTCCAGCCACCAGTAGACCGACGGCGGAGACCAGCAGCAGCTGGCTCAATTTGTTGAACTTCATGCGCATCTTTCGCCAGCGGGCCAGACTGCGGCCCGAAAAAAAGGTTTGGAATCGAACCCCAGGGCTACCTGAATAACCTGCACCCGGTATTCGGCTACGTTTGAACCAGAATCCGGCCATCAAGAAATCTGAGGCAGGATTCCGGGGGCGGAACGCCGGGGAGGGAACCAGCCAGCCGGCTGAGACTCACCCCGTTGACAATTGCCCTGCGCCGATTTGCGGCGTTCTTAGGGATACCCCGGAAATGCATTAGCTGGTACGCCCATCGACCACGCACCAAGTGGCTGGCCCCTGGAGCGCATAGGTGGAGGTGGAACGCAAATTATTGAGCGAGCCGGCGTTCGGATCAACCAGCCGGCCGGTCACGGATGAATCGTTGAAGTCGGCCGAGTAAACGTATTGATCGGTGGGATCCTCGACAAGACACTGGGGTGCTGATCCGGATCCAAACGGTTCACCGGGGATGAAGCTCAACTGGTATGCGGGGGTGAGGGTGATGAAATAGCCGGCAATGCCGCTGGCCGCGTTGGCGCCCGCAACGTTGTTACCTTGATTGACCACGTAGATGAACTTACCCTTGGACTCCACCAACAAGTAAATCGGGTTGGCGAGGGTTGGATCGTCAGGAACATTTCCGCCGGTCTCTGCCGCCAAAGCTCCATTTGCGCCCACGGAGAAGGGCAGAATCTGGCTTTGGGCGGGCGTTTGCGTGCCGTTGAAGTTGATGGCGACGGGTTCGTTGTCAAGCACGTACAGGACTCCCGCAGCGTATACGATGGCTGTGCCCTGGGTGATGCCGAGCGGCTGGGAGCTGTTCTGATTGATGGTCAACTGCCCGTTAATGGGACTGAAGGTGTAAGGAAAGACCGAAGTGCCGCCGGTGTATGGGTAGCTGGTGGCCGGAGTGCCGCCGCTCAGGGTGATGAAGTTGCCCGCAGCCTCAGCGAAGTCGACGGGATTGGCGGGCACCGGGAAGTAGGTCAGCGCCGAGCCATTGGCCGCGGTCACCTGGGCATTGACGATCAACTGCAGGCGGCCGGTGGTCTGATTAACGGTAAAGGCGGTAATGTCTCCGCAGGCTGTGGTTCCGGCGCCGAGCGCCAGGGCGCAAGCAGCGCTGGAGGGCGCGTCGTGGTCAAGCACGTAAAGGAAGTTGCCCGAGGAGTCTGCAATCATGCGGAACGGATTGATGCCCTGGGTGAAAAAGGTCTCCTGAGGAGTGAGCACGCCGTTTCCGCCGACTGCAAACACGGTGATATTCGAGTTCTGGCAGGGGTTCGCGGTTGTGCAGTCGGCGCTGCCCGAGGCGTTTACGCCACGGTTGAGCACATAAAGGAAGCGGCTACCGGTGAGCAGGACCGCACGGACCGGGTTGGCGCCGCCGGAGGAGACCGGCAGCAAATCGATGGGGGCCAGGCTTCCGGTATTGTGATCGATCTGAAATCCGCTGATAATCCCGTTCCCGGCGGGCTGGGCCGTCACTGTACCCGTCACATACAAATAGCCGACCGAATAGCTCTGAACGCAAGACGCGACGCTGAGAACAATGCCAGCAGAGAGGGCGCTCAGCAGGAGGGCCTTGCCGAATTTCTTAAACTTCATGCGATTCCTTCATCCTGGTCAGGCGTGGGCCGCCAAGTTTGCTAGTTCCACAGCAGAGCTGGGTTGGGATGGGTCCCTGATGCATTGTAAAAGCCAAGGGCAGGTTGTGCCTAGTTTCGGTTGGATAACGGGCAAAACAATGCAATTTCGAGGTCATCCTCATCTGGTCGCGAGGCAAAACCGGCACCCGGCCAATTGGCAAGGACAATCTCATGATCGGTTGCGGTTTGGACTGCGTAACGGCGGTAAACGTCAACGAGGGGATTGGGAAAAGTGCGCCTCAGAGCTGGGCAGCGACGGAGCCGCGACTGGAAGCAATCGCGGCTCCGAAGCGGGGCGCCGTCTTACCAAACGCGGCAGGAATTGGCCGGGTACATGGGCTGGCCCTTGGTGCAGCTGAACGCCTTTCCGAACTCGTCGAAGTTCTGCACGGTGCCGTTGACGCGCCATTTGCCGGGCGAGTGGGGATCGGTGAGCGCGGACTGGCGAGCGGACTGCTCGGTCTGGTTCTGGCACCACACCTGGGCGAAGCCGAGGAAGTAACGCTGCGCCTCAGTGTAGCCGTCGATTTTTTGGTCGATGGTTTTGCCCTGGGCCGCCAGCGTGTCCAGCAGGGCCAGATAGGCGATGCGCAGGCCGCCGTTGTCGGCCGTGTTTTCACCCAGCGTGAGCTTGCCATTCAGCTTTTGCTGCGGAGCGTCGTCATGAGCCGCCGCCGCCTCAAAGCCGCTGTACTCGTCTGCTTCGCAATCGGTCCGCACAGTGAAGGCCTTGCGGTCGGCGGGGGTCTGCCATTCGCGCAGATTGCCCTTGCCGTCGTACTGCGAGCCCTCGTCGTCGAAGCCGTGAGTCATCTCGTGGCCGATGCCGCCAAAGTTCACCGCGGGATCGATCTTGAAGTCAAAGAACGGAGGCTGCAGAATGCCGGCCGGGAAATTGATGTCGTTGAACGAGGAGTTGTAGTACGCATTCACCGTGGGCGGTGACATGCCCCACTCTTTCTCATCCACCGGCTTGCCCAGCTTGGCGTAATTGTAGTTGCGGTCGTAGATGGCAACATGCTGCATGTTCCCGATCAGGTCGTCGCGGTTCACTTTGATGCTTGAGTAATCGCGCCATTTTTCCGGATAGCCGATCTTGTTGCGGATCATGGCCAGCTTCTCTTCAGCCGCCTTTTTGGTGTCGTCGCTCATCCAGGGCAGGGTTTTTATATCGTCGCCGAGGGACTTCTCGAGAGCCGCGACCAGCTTGTCCATGCTGTCTTTGGCGGCGGGGGGAAAGTTCTGCTTGACCCAGTCCTGGCCAACGGCCTCTCCAAGGGCGCGGTCCGTCATGCTGGTGCACTGCTTCCAGCGCGGTTCAGGCTCCTTCTGGCCTTGCAGCGTTTTGCCGAAGAAGTCGAAGCTCTCATCGAAGAATGCCTTGGGCAGGTTCATGGCCTGTCCGTGCAGGGCATGCCAGCGCAGATAACTCTTCCAGGAATCGAGCGGTTCATTCTGGAGCAGGCCGGTGAGGGCTTTGAAGTAATCGGGTGTGGCCACGTTCAGGGTGTCAAAGTGGCCGATGCCGACGGCGGTGAAATAGGAGCTCCAGTCGAAGTCGGGAGTGAGCTTTTCAAGGTCGACGAGGGTATAGATGTGGTAACGGTTCGCGGGTGTGCGCATGTCAGTGCGGCTAATGGAGGCCTTGGCCATCGCGGTCTCAATCTCCATCACCGCGGCGGCTTCTTTGGCGGCCTGCTCGGGCGTGTCGCCGGCCAGAACGAACATCTTCTTGACATGCTCGATGTATTGGGCGCGGATGGCGGTGAAACGCTTGGAATCCACGATGTAGTAATCGCGGTCTGGCAGCGTGAGGCCGCCCTGAGAGACTTCGGCGATCTGCTTGGACGAGTCTTTGTCGTCCAGGCCGACGCGGAATCTGAAGAAGCCGTCGGGAGTGCCGTGGTTCTCAAGCTGGCTGAGCAGCGCCGGGATCTGCTTGGCATCCGAGAGATGGTCGATGCCCATCAAGGCAGGCTGGATGGGCGTGAGGCCCTTCTTTTCCACCAGGCCGGTGTCCATGCAGGCGGCGTAGAAGTCGCCGTACTGTTTCTCCAAGGGATTCTTAGCGTCTTTGGAGGCGGCATCCAGCTCCTGCCAGAGCAAGTAGCGATTGCGTTCCTGAAGGAGCGAAAAGGAGCGGGCCCAGCGCACCTGGTCTGACGGAATGGGATTGTTCTTGACCCAGTTGCCGCAGGCGTACTGGTAGAAATCCGTGCATGGGTCGGCAGTCTTGTCGATGGCGGACAAGTCCATGCTTTTGATCGGCGCGGGTTCGGTGGGTTGGGATGCGTCGGCGGGTGGCGTGGCTGGCGA
>PMOF01000061.1 GCA_003162495.1 Acidobacteriaceae bacterium | reverse complement strand
AGGCGGCGGGAGTCGAACCCGCGTCCGAAATCGCTGTCAGCCAGGAGAGTTCATGCTTTGTCCGATTCCTTTGGTTTCATCCCCGGCACTCAGAACGGACAAGATGCGCCGTGAACTAGTCCGATGATCTTACGGGTGCAACACGGACCGAGCCGCAACCGCCAGCCTACTGAATGACGTCCGCTCACAGCCCATAGGCGAAGCCGTGGAAGACGGCAGCTTATTTAATTAAGCTGCAAGTGCCAGATTATCGTTGGCAACTTTTGTTTTGCAGGCGATCACAGGTGCCCACACCCTGACATGCCTCCTAAGCCGCAATCGATCCCGTCGAAACCGTGACGCCCCCATTCGATCAGCATCTTCCCATCGTACCGAAAAGATGCCCAGGTGCGAGCCGGGCCAACTGGCTCGTGCTGCATAGGTCTATTCTACGCCAATTCGGATTTTGGCGGAAATCTTCCTCAGTCCTCGCGAAGCAAGATCAGAGGGTTGACCGAAAGTGCACGCTGGGCTGGAATCCAAGTGGCAACCAGCCCCAGAAGCAACATCGCCAGAACAACACCGGCCAATACCAGCGGATCGCGGGGAGTGGCCTGGTACACAATGTAAGCAAGCACCCGCGTTGCCAAAATTCCGAGCAGAAGTCCCGCCGCCGAACCAAAAGCCAGTAACTTCAAGGGACGTCCCAATGCTGCCTGCAACACCTCTCTGCGCTGCGCGCCGAGGGCCATGCGAATGCCCAGCTCTCGCAGCCGCTTGCTGACCGAGTACGCTGCCATGCCAAAAATGCCTGTGATCGACAGCATTGCGCCCATGACGCCGAGAACACCGAGCGCAATCGTGGCTATCTTCGGGCCGAACAGGGAGGTGACCATTTCGTCGTGGCGATTTTCGACCTCGACCGGCAGCCCGGGGTCGACCTGGAGCAGGGCGCGCCTGATGTCTGCCCCGAGTTGCTGCGGATCGCGGCTCGAGCGCACCACCATCCATGTGGTGTTGGTGGGCCATTGCAGGAGGGGAAGAAAGAGAGCCGCGTGCGGACTTTCTGTGAGCGTGTTGTATTTTCCGTCTTCTGAAATGCCCACGATTTCAACGCGGGTTCCGTCGGGCATTTTGAATTTCCGGCCCAAAGCAACGGTCACCGAGCCGAAAATTTTACGCGCAAACTCCTGATTGACGACGGCCACGCGGGGCGAGTTTTGATCGTCATGGCGAGTGAAAGTCCTCCCCGCAAGCAGGACTGTTCCCTCTGCCTGAAGATACGCGGCCGAGATGTGGAATACATACGGTGAGGCCACGGCATGAGAGGCTCTGAGGTCTTCCGTGTCGTCGGTAAAAAGATTTGCGGAGTTGGTGTCGTTGAGAAGCAGCGGATCGGTCCATCCGGCCGACTCCACGCCGGGGATTGCTTCCACGGCGTCGAGGAACTTTCTCTGCATGACGGGCACCCGGTCGCCGCTGGTGTAGCCCGCCATGTGCAGATCGGCGCTCACCAGGATTGAGTTGCGCGGTTCGAAACCGAAATTGGCGTGCAGCGCGCGGATGAGTCCGCGCACAGCGACTAGGGATGAGGTAACCAGCACGGCGCAAATAGAAATTTGCAGAACGAGCAGCACGTCCCGGGCGGAGAGCCGCCTTCCCGCTCTGGCTATGGAACCAGCCTTCACGATCTCGTAAGGACTGGTGCGGAGAACCTGCCCGACCGGGACTGATCCAAACAGGCATCCGCTGAGAAGAGTGAGCAACAACGCAACTCCAATCACGGTGGCATCGGGGTTGACCGGCGTTTGGACGGGGAAATTACCGAAGGGCTGCCACGTGCTCAGCCAGCGCAACAACGTTACACTCGCCGCAAGTCCCGCAGCGCCGCCGACGAAAGAAATAAGCACGGCCTCCGTCAACAAGCCGCGCAAGATACGATTCCGGCTCGATCCGAGCGCCAGGCGCAGGGCCAACTCGCGGGATCGATCCGAGGCGCGCGCGGCAAACAGGCTGCCTAGGTTGGCGCATGCCGCCAGCAGAATCAACCCCGACAGCAGCATTAGGCCGGCAATGAATGCCTGGAAGGGACCGGAAAACTGATCGCCGAGGAGCCTTGGCTGGCCCACGGCAAAGCCGGGTTCGCGTTCCTCTTTCGGATAAGCTTTTTCGAGCCAGGAGCCGATCGAGTTCAAATCGGCGATGGCCTGTGCAGGTGAGACTCCCGGCTTGAGGTGTCCGATGACTTGCAAGAGCCCGCGGCTTCCGCGATCGGACAGGTCTGTGGCGCCTTCCACTTCCTCTTTGTCGACCAGCGGAACGAAAAAGTTGGGCGAGTAAAACACCAGGGTGCCGCGGAAGTCAGGCGGCGCCACGCCGACAATGGTGAACTGATGCTTGTTCACCTGGACGGTGCGGCCCACAACGCTTTTATCGTCGAGAAACTGGGTGTGCCAGTAAGCGTAGCTGAGCACAATCCAGGGAGCGCTATTCGGCCCGTGTTCATCGGAACTGTGGAAGAAACGGCCCAAAAGGGGGTAAATGCCCAACGCATCGAAGTAATTCCCGGTTGCCTCGACACCCCAGGTAGCGATTGGACCTTTGCCGGTATCGAGCCCTACCTGCGGAATGCTGTATGCGACCAGATCCTCGAAGCTGCGATTGCGGAGGCGCAGATCCAGATAGTCGGGATACGATTGGCTCGCGTCCTTGTCGCTACCGCGCTCAATGGCATAAAGACTCTCCTCGTGGGGGACTTGGAGAGGCCGCAGAATCAGCCCGTTCATTACGCTGAACACGACGCTATTTGCGCCGATGGCCAAGGCCATGGTCACGACGGCGGCGGTTGCAAATCCGGGTGAACGGCGCAACTGGCGCAGGGCGAATCGCACATCGTCCCAGATTGATTCGAGCGTAGGCCACTGCCACACTTCGCGGCTGCGCTCCTCCAGCAGCGTTCGGTTGCCGAAGGCGCGGCGGGCTGCTTGCTCGGCCTCATTCCAGCTCATGCCTTCGCCGATCAATTGCTCCGCGCGTTCTTCAATATGCAGGCGCATTTCTTCGGCGAGATCGTTGTAAACCTTGCGGCGGCGAAAGATTCCTGGTAACCAATTCATGCCAGACACCTCGCAGTTTCCTGGTTAATCTAAACGAACTTCTTAAGTCTAAAAAATCCTCACTCAGCGCGGAGAGACTTCATCGGATCGACTGAGGCGGCGCGGCGAGCAGGCAGGTAACACGACACAAGCGCCACGGCAGCGAGGAACATGGAAACGGCGGCGAAGGTGACAGGATCGCCGGGCTTGATGCCATAAAGCAATCCGGACAGAACACGAGTGGCCGCGAACGACAGAACAAGGCCGCAAAGGATGCCGATCAGTGTGAGCCGCATCCCTTGTTTCAGAATCAGCCTCACAACGTCGAGCCGGTCTGCACCGAGCGCCATGCGGACACCAATCTCATTGGTGCGCTGGCTGACGGAGTAGGAGACCACGCCGCTGAGGCCGATGGTTGCCAGCAGAAGGGCGACCGCTCCAAAGGCCGCCAGCAAGACGCCGGTGGTATGCGCCGCAAAGAGCGGCAGGGCCATGTATTGCTTGATTGACTCCATATCCGTGGGGACGACATTCGGATCGAGTTCGCGAACGGCGCGGCTGATCTCGTCGAGAGCAGCCTGTGCGTCTGAAGGGCTGTGCGCAACCAGATAGGCCTGCGACGTGTAGTCAAAAGGCCGGTACATGAAGGGCTGCGGATCTTCGTTGAGGCTGCGATACTTTCCCGTCTTCACCACACCGACGGTTTCCATTGCAGTATCCATTATCTTGAAATGCTGCCCCACAGGATTTTTGCCCGGCCAGAATCGCTTTGCCATGGCCTCGTTGACGACGACCTGGCTGAGGCCCGGATGCGGAGCGATTGAGGAAAGATCGTGACCATCGAGAATCGGGACGCCCATGGTGGAGAAGAAGCCTGGAGCAACATAGGCGGTTTGGACAAAGACACCGGGCTGGCCAGGCGGGGGAGTGAATCCATCGATGGTTGCAGGTTGCGAGAGGCGCTGGGTCCCCAGTGGCAGAGAGCTGGTGAGGCTGACGGAATCGATGCCGGGCAGGGCGCGAACGCGATCGAGCAGCTGTTGATAGAAGATGTGCTGCTGCTGCTTGGAGTAGCCCAGGCTTTCAGGATCGAGTTGGGCGAGCACCACGTTATGGGTGCTGAAACCTGGGTCGATGGAGCGCGCATTGAACAGGCTCCTGACGCAGAGGCCGGCGCCGATGAGCAGAACCAGGCAGACGGCGATTTGCAGGCTCACAATGCTGTCGCGGAGCCAGGAGCGCCGCGGGCCGGCAAGCTGGGCTTCGTCTTTCAAGGCGGACATAAGCTCAAAGCGTGGCGTGCGCCAGGCAGGCACGATGCCGAAGAGAATTCCAACGCAGAGCGAGAGCACCAATGCGAACGAAAACACGCGCCAGTCGAGCGGGGCCTCGATGGTGAGCGGGATGTTCGCAGGCTTGAGGCTAAGCAGCAAGGGGATCGACCAGCGGGTGAGCAGGATTCCTGCGGCGCCGCCGGCAACGGCGAGCAACACGCTTTCTGTCAGCATCTGGCGCACGATACGAAAGCGCGTGGCCCCGAGCGAGCTGCGGACGGCAAGCTCACGGCGTCGAGTAATAGCGCGGGCCAAAAGCAAATTGGCTGCGTTGGCGCAGGCGATCACCAGCACCAGCGCCACCACCGCCATTAGCAAACCGGTAAATGCCGCCACGTATCCACGGTATGGGCCCGGCACCAGATCAACCGGATAAACGGCCGCGTCTCTCACGTCGTCGCCGTCCGGCCGATGCAGACCGCGGGTTAAAACCGTCAGATCGGCCTGAGCCTGGGCCTTGGAAGCCTCCGGCTTGAGACGGCCGAGCCCGAAGAGCCAGAAGCCGCTTTCATTGGTGAGCCGCTGGGCATCCTGAGTGAAAACAGGCGCCATGGCCAGTGGAGCCCAGAAGTCGGGATTTGTTCCGATAAGGACGCCGGTGAAACTGGAAGGCGCAACGCCCACGATGGTGTAGCTGGTTCCGTTCAGTGTCAGCGCATGGCCAATGATGGAGCGATCCGCGCCGAGTTGCTGCTTCCAAAACGAATAACTGACCACAATGACCGGGCGAGCCGCGCCGGCGCGGTCTTCGTCGGGTGCAAAAGCGCGGCCCAGGAACGGCTCGATACCGGCGACGGAAAAGAAGTTGCCGGAGACAAGCTGACCATGCAGAAGCGTGCCCTGGCCGGAGTTGCGCCAGCTCACGGGGCCTGGGTCGCCATCGAACGCGGCAAAGCCGGAAAGCGTGTGGTTCTGGTCGCGCAAGTTGGAATAGCCGGGATAGCTGAGGGGAAGAAAACTTTCGATCCCAGAGGCCTTCGCATCCCGCGGCATGACTTCGACCAGCCGGCTCGGCTGTTTAACCGGCGGGGGAAGAAACAGCAGTGCGTTGACAAACGTAAAGATGGTGGTGTTCGCGCCCAGGCCAAGCGCAAGCGAAACAAGCACCGTGAACGTGAACCCCGGAGATTTGCGAAATTGCCGCACGGCGTAACGAACATCGGCCCAGATCGACTCCAGCGTGGGCCATTGCCATACTTCGCGACTGCGCTCCTCCAGCAGAGTTCGGTTGCCGAATGCGCGGCGGGCCGTTTGCTCTGCCTCTTTTCGGCTCATGCCTTGGCCCATCAAATGCATTGCGTGTTCTTCAATATGCAGGCGCATTTCTTCGGCGAGATCGTTGTAGACTTTGCGGCGGCGGAAGATGTCCGGAATCCAGTTCATACGAAACTCCTCTTAACTGGCTGGGGATTTGGTCGGATCGAGGACCAGTGCAATGCCTTCGAACATGCGCTCAAAGCTCGAGATTTGCTGCTCCAGATGGCGAAGTCCTGAAGCCGTGATCTGGTAGGTTCGCACACGGCGGTTGGTAGAGGAGACGCCCCACTCGGCCTTGACCAACCTGGCCTTGAGCAGCCTCTGCAGCGCCGGGTAAAGCGAACCCTCTTCCACTTGCAGCAGGTTTTTCGATCGCTGCTGGATGTGCTGCACCAGCGCATATCCGTGGGCTGGCTGGCGGCGAAGCGACTCCAGGATCATCATCTCGAGTGCGCCGGGAAATAGATCGCGGGAAGCAGTTTCAGTCATAGGCTTGTTCTCATCAGGCATAGAGTAAACAGGTATTGGATAATCTGTCAAGCAAGAAAAAGCCCGGCGGTCTGCCGGGCTTTAGGTTTGCTGTCAATACCAGGGTTTAGATTCCGATTGGCAATTTACTCCTGCTGCAAATCGATGGCCTCGTACTCGTGATTGGCGATGCTGGCACGAATCTGCGCGGGGGTCTTGCCCAGCCTGGTTTGCTGGTAGGCGAAGAGCTCTTCTTTGGCGCAGGTGGAGCACTCAGTTCCATGCAGTCCCTCATAACAACTGCGCAGGCTGGTGTGACCCAGGGCGCGGTCGCAGCGGCAGTTGCAAGGCAACTGGTAAAGCACATTGCCGATCTTGGCCGCTTGCTGGTAAGCGTGCACCTGCCAGGGATAGCGGAAGTTGTCACCCGTAAGCTGCGCGCCGGACAAGATGGGCGGCAATGCGCTGACCTTGAGCGGAGTGGAGGGGTGGTAAGCGGGAACGTTGGCGGCCGGGTTCGACCACTGCGCATAGCTGGCCGCGGTGATGGCGAAGACGGCTAATCCGAGAATCCAACGGTGCTGGATCCAATTCTTCATGGTGAGCGCTCTCAACGCTGTTTTGACCTCGAAGCTATTTTAGACCCAAACCGGAAGGAACACTAAACAGGGAACAGGGAACAGGGAATGCGAATCTTGCAGCGCTGATTTGGCCGCAAAAAAAAGGCGGCACGAACGGTCTTGCTGTTCGTGCCGGGAGGCCAGTGACGCAACTTACTTCCAGATATGGAGAGACAAGCGATGCCGCCTCCATCACTGGAATATATACACGATAGCATAGATTGGGTTGAAGTCAAATACAAAAATCGAAATTATTCTGCGAGGTTTGGACTGCAATCCTTTTCGAGGTCCCCGCATCTAACCGAGCAACCTTGGTGCGGGCAAAAAAACAGGAACCGCCTGCACGAAAGGATATCTAAGATAGGACAAACGCTTTGGAATCTGATCCTTTGCCCCCTTCACAAACCAAAGCCACTCAGTCAGCCAGCTGGATCAAGCTAGGGCTGATTGCCACCGCGTCGGCATTTGCCGGGGGCTTGGCGGCTGCCTGGTGGTACCGAAATACCCTGAAAAAGCTCCACGAGGCCGAAGATCAGCGCTCAAATCCAGATTTTGGGATTCCCGGCGACTACCCGCCGGATGAACAGTGAACGCCAAACTGAGAAAAGCTTCAATCGTTTCTCCCACCTGAATAAACAACGGCTTGCCTGACGTCCACGGCCCCTACTTGACGCGGGCTGCCAGGTCAAAGTCCTTCGCGGTCATGCCGCCCTCATCGTGAGTCACCAGGGCCAGGCGGACCTTGTTGTAGCGGATATCGATATCCGGATGGTGGCCGGCTTCTTCTGCCAGCTCGCCAACGTGGTTAACAAAGCGCAGAGAGGCGCGGAAGTCCTTAAATTCAAAGGTTCGGGTCAGCTCGCCGTTCTTCACCTGCCAGGCCGGCAGGGAACTCAAACGAGCTGCAATTTCAGCGGAGGAAAGAGCGGGCATGGTTTTTGCTCCTAAGGGGGATGGCAGGACACATCGGTTAGATGCGCAGTCTTCGCCTATGGAGCGATTTGAAAAGGCCTCAGAGCTTGGGTGGTAGGGCAGTGTGCGCAAAGTCTAAGGTAGAGAAGCGCCGGTTTTGGCCAGTGATCTCAGAGCGCAACTCGTGCCAAAGATCTGTGGGAATCTTGAGAAAGACCTCGACCACGCCGGGATCGAATTGCGTTCCGGAGCAGCGCAGGATCTCTTCCCGGGCCACATCGAAGTGGCGCGCCTTGCGGTATGGCCGGTCGCTGGTAATGGCGTCAAGTGTGTCTGCGACCGCAAAGATGCGAGCCCCGACTGGGATCTCTTTGCCGCGCAGCCCGCTGGGGTAGCCGCTGCCGTCGAAGTACTCCTGATGAGAGAAAACGATCTCCGCCGCTTCGCTGAGAAAGGGAATCTTGCGCAGCATGTGGTAGCCGCGCGTGCAATGGTCGCGCATGACCTCCTGC
Source organism: Acidobacteriaceae bacterium (assembly GCA_003162495.1). Taxonomy (GTDB): domain Bacteria; phylum Acidobacteriota; class Terriglobia; order Terriglobales; family Acidobacteriaceae; genus Telmatobacter. Next base: position 3,779 of record PMOF01000061.1, on the reverse strand, counting down.
TCTTCGGGGGTCAACTTGCCGGGTTTGCGTAATATCTCGTCGGGAATGGCCATCTTGCCGATGTCGTGCAGAAAAGCGCCGCGCGCAATCACTTTGATCTCCGCCGGCGCAATGCCGATGGCCCGGGCCAAAGCAATGGTGTAAGCGGTTACACGTTTGGAGTGGCCTTCTGTCTCTGAGTCCTTCAGGTCCAGCGCGTCGCCAAGGGCTTCAAGGGTTATATCGTAGGAGTGTTCCAGATCTTCCATGGCCTGGCGAAGCATCTCCGTCCGTGCGCGCACCACCTGCTCCAGACTCTGCTGGTAATTGTGGCTCTCTTGCAAGGCTTCGCGGTGGTCCAGCGCGCGCTGCACCGTGCTGACCAGGTGTTCACGCTCAAAGGGCTTGAGCAGGTAGTCATAGGCCCCCCGGCGCATGGCGTCGATCGCAACGCTGATGTCGTGAATCGCCGTGACCATCACGACGGGAAGGTTTGGTTGCTGCGCGCGGATTCGTGCCAGCAGGGTAATCCCGTTCCCATCCTGCATCACGATGTCGGTCAACACCAGGTCAAACGTGCTTTGTTCCAGGGACTCCAGCGCGTCCCGGCCGTTGCCGGCTAACTGCACTTCATAGCCCTGGTGATCCAGGGTGGCGCCAATCATTGATCGGACGTGGGCCTCGTCATCTACCACCAGAATTCGCGCTGGCCTGCGCCGTCTGGTCACCGCGCGCACGTCTCCCCCCGAGTGTGGATTCAACTCCGGGTTCGGCGATCCTATCGCCGCCAGGTTAAGTGCCAAACCGGTTCCTCCAAGGGACCTCGACAGCCATGCGATGGGCCGCCCAGGTGTTCTCCCATGCAGTCATACCTACCCCTGCGGTGTGTCTGCCGGTACAAGATCGGATAAAAATGCAGTAAATCGTCCCGTATCGACTCACTCTGCCCGAATTCGTCGCCAATCCGCGCCGAAAACGGTCCAAGCGTCGGTCCTCATCCCTGTGGATAAAGCAAGCGGCCCACTGCAACAACCGAAGAGTGTTTTTGCCAGCTCATCATTCCCAAAGCGGGTTTTGAAACAGTCTGCACAAAAGTTACGCCCTTTGCTATGTCCCGTGCAATGCGATTCTCAACGGGGCATTTATGGGTTTGATGCGGGAAGTTGGCTCTTTGAACTCGATGGAAATCCCGGCAGGCACAGCCGAAGCCCGGCAGCGTACTACGGAGATGATCGGCCATATTTTCGATAACTCGTTTATTTTATTGATGATGGCGATACGAAATCGCAGAGAACCGAGCGACTATTGCGACGGCTTTCGACTGCTGCGCCGTGCGGCGACCCACCCCGGTTTCACAATCTGTTGAGCCCGGGCAAGGGCCAACGATCCCGCGGGTACATCTTTCGTAATGCACGATCCGGCGCCAATATAGGCTCCATCCTCCACCGTCAGCGGCGCAACCAGGGTGGAATCGCTGCCTACAAAGACATCCTTGCCGATGGTTGTGGTGTGCTTTTGGACTCCGTCGTAGTTGCACGTAATCACTCCCGCCCCGATGTTGGTTCGTTCGCCGATCTCGGCGTCGCCCAGGTAGGTGAGGTGATTAGCCTTTGCACCCTTGCCCAGCCGGGCCTTCTTGGTCTCCACAAAATTGCCCACATGGGCATTCTCGCCGATTTCGCTGCCCGGACGCAGGTGAGCGAAGGGGCCAATCTTGGCTCCGTCCCCAATCGTGCTATCTGCCAGCACGCAACTCTGGTGGATCAGAACCGAATTGCCCAGCTTGCAGTTTTCAATCACCGAGAAGGACCTGATCAGGCATTCGCCGCCGATGCGAGTGGAGCCCAGCAACTGAACAAAGGGCTCAATAACTGTATCGGGCGCGATCTCGACCTCCGCGTCAATCACGCAGGTTTCCGGCCGGAAGATGGTCACGCCCACGGCCATCAGGCGGCTGGCGGTGGCGGCGCGCAGGGTGGCGTCGAGGGCAACCAGCTCGGCGATGGTGTTGGCGCCCAGCACCTCTGCCGCCTCACCGGCCTCAATCGCAACCACCCGTTCCCCGGCGGCGCTCAGGATGGCCGCCATGTCGGTCAGGTAAAGCTCGCCATGAGCGTTGTTGGTGGTGAGTTTGTCAAGATGGGCCAGCAATATCTTGGTCCTGAATGCGTAGATGCCGGAGTTGATCTCCCGCTGCGTCTGCTGCTGCGCGGTCAGCGCCCACTGCTCGACGATTGCTCCCACTTCCGGCGACTTCTTTGACCCGCGCACAACCCGCCCATAGCCCGTGGGGTCGGGTGGAACGGCAGTCAGCAACGTCATTGCCGCCCGCTCCGCCTGGTGGAACCGCCAGAGATGCTCAATCGTTTGCGGCTGGATGAGCGGCACGTCCCCGGAAAGCACCAGAATGTGCTCGTAGCCGCCGATGGCGGCCTGCGCGCACTGGATTGCGTGGCCGGTGCCGCGCTGGTCAGGCTGCTCAATGAAATGCACGCCGGTATCGGCCACCGCAGCCTTCACCCGCTCCGCCTGGTGGCCGACGACGACATAGATATCGCCCGGAGCCACGACCCGGCTGGCGGCGGCGATGACGTGGCCCAGCAGCGGTTTGCCGCCGATCTGGTGCAGCACCTTAGGGCGGCCGGATTTCAGCCGTGTCCCTTTGCCCGCCGCCATGATGACCACGGCCAGCTTTGAGCCCGGTGACAAATCCGGACCCCGCGCCGCCGCGAGTTCTATTGCTTCGTTCACGGCTTGCTCTCCGCGGCCCCCGGCTCGCTGGGCTGCTTGCCCGACGGCGCGCCTGGTTGCGGAATCGTGATGTCGATCGTCCCCACCGGCCCCAATTTCAATTCGGCCAGTCCCGGCTTGATCTCCGTTCCGTTGCCCACCACCAATACCGCCAGCTTGTCAGGGTGAATGTACTTCTTGGCCGCCGCGTTCAGGTCGGCCACCGTCACCTTTTCGAGGGCTGCTTTGTAGGTCTCAAGATAGTCTGCCGGATAGCCATAGAACTCCAGCCGCTCCCGCTCGGCGAGCACCTTTTCCCTGGTGTCATATTTGAAAAGGAACGAGTTGAGAATGTTGTCCTTGGCGCGGTCAAGCTCTACCTGGGTGAAGGGGCGGGTTTTGAGCCCGTCGATCTCGGCCAAAGCAGCACGCGTGGCGTCGACGGTTGAGGGGCTCTTGGTCAGCACCTCCACGCGGAAGATCGCCGGATGGTCGTAGGCAAAGCCGATGCCGCCTCCCACCGCGTAGGCCAGTCCCAGCTCGGTGCGCACCTTCTGGAACAAGCGGCTGGCAAACCCGCCGCCCAGAATCTCGTTCATCACCGCGAGCGTGGGCACATCAGGATTGCGGCGATCTGTGCCCAGGCCTACAATTTGCACGTTGGATTGGTTGACATCCTCTTTATCGATAAAGGAAATGCCCGGCGTGGGTCCAGCGAAGACATCGTGATGGGCCGGCTCAGCTTTGACCGGCGGCAGGCCCTCAAAAGCCGCGCGTATTTTGGCCTCCATCGCCACCGGGTCAAAATCGCCGCTGATGCCCACGATCAGCTTGCCGCCGATGGTGTTGTCATGCCAGGCGTTCAGATCCTGCAGGGTGACCGCGCCGACGGTCGCCAACTCCGGCTGCCGGGTATAGGCGCTGTTGGGGCCATAGACAAGCTTGGCTGCCTCGCGGTTGGCGATCTCCCCTTCATCGTCGTTGCGGCGAACAATGCCGGTGGCTTCCTGTTGCTGGGCCAGCGCCAGCTTCTCCGCGTTGAATTTGGGGTGAAGCAGCAGGTCCATAGC